>JADMKH010000277.1 GCA_018780025.1 Thiobacillus sp. | reverse complement strand
AACTGGATATAGCGCCACATCAAGTCATCGGAAATCGACATCAGCTTGCCGAATATTTCCTGCGGCGGCTCATTGATTCCGATGTAATTGCCCAGCGACTTGGACATTTTATTGACGCCGTCGAGCCCTTCGAGCAATGGCATGGTCAGAATGCATTGCGGGGACTGACCGTGCTGCTTTTGCAGCTCGCGGCCCATCAGCAGGTTGAACTTCTGGTCGGTGCCGCCCAGCTCCACATCCGCTTCAAGCGCCACTGAGTCGTAGCCCTGGATCAGCGGATACAGGAATTCATGAATCGCAATCGGCTGCTGACTCGTATAACGTTTATGGAAGTCGTCCCGCTCGAGCATACGCGCGACGGTATGACTGGCCGCCAGGCGAATCATGCCTGCCGAGCCGAGGCCTTCCATCCATTCCGAATTGAAGCGCACCTCGGTCAGGGCCGGATCCAGTATCTTGAATACCTGTTCCTGCTAGGTTTTTGCATTTTCAGCGACCGCTTCACGCGTCAGCGGGGGACGCGTGGCGTTTTTTCCGGTCGGATCCCCGATCATTCCGGTAAAGTCGCCGATCAGAAAAACTACCTGATGCCCCAGCAATTGAAACTGGCGCAACTTGTTTAACAAGACAGTGTGCCCCAAATGCAGGTCCGGCGCGGTAGGGTCAAATCCCGCTTTGATACGTAGGCGTTTTCTGATTTTGAACTTTTCCAGTAACTCGCTCTCTACCAGCAGCTCGTCCGCACCACGTTTAATTTCGTCCAACGCGTCCTGCATTTAATACCTCTCTATAGCGGGTCAAGTTTGTCCCGCATTGTCCGTTATCACATGAGCAAGTCACACAACCCTCGGCCCAAGCCGCTGATTGAATTGACGAAACCCCGGGAGTGTTGTGATAGACTCCCGGATCGCATACAGAAGGGAAACGGTCCATGCCGCTCACCAAACTGAGAATCTTAACCCATCGCATGACTCGAGCAGAGCGGCGTTTTAGTCTGCGGACGCTGGTTGTACTGTCCAGCCTGCCACTTTTTGGTGTGGTGGCGGCTTTCGGCCTTGCGCCGGATACCAACACGTTCGACTCCACCCCCCAAACCATTGTTCAAGCCATCGTGTTGCCGACAATGGCAGACGCGGCCGACACGGGAACATACCAGCGCGAAAGCGTGGTTCAGGCGGGCGATACCCTCGCATCGACCCTGTCTCGCCTGAATGTGGATGCGCTCGAAATCCAGCGCTTGCTGGCGAGCGAACCGGTCCGGAAAATGGCTTCCAGCATCCGGGCCGGCAAACGTATCCTGGCCACC
Source organism: Thiobacillus sp. (assembly GCA_018780025.1). Lineage (GTDB taxonomy): Bacteria > Pseudomonadota > Gammaproteobacteria > Burkholderiales > Thiobacillaceae > Thiobacillus. Next base: position 1,773 of record JADMKH010000277.1, on the reverse strand, counting down.
ACGCAGGATGGCCAACTGCAAACCCTACGCTTTGAACAGGGCGACGCCCCTGCCCTGACGATTACCCGACAGGATGATGGCGCCTATGTCGCCGACGAAAACCCCGCAGTGCTGGAAACGCGGGTCGTGATGCGCTCCGGCCGCATCCTGTCTTCGCTATATGGTGCTACTGATAGCGCAGGTATCCCGGACAAGATTGCCAACCAGATGGCGGAAACCTTTTCCACCACCCTGGACTTCCGCGAAGACTTGCGTCGCGGCGATACCTTTTCGGTGATCTATACCGTCGATTACCGCAATGGCGAACCCGTTGCCGCCGGCCAGTTGCTGGCTGCAGAATTTGTCAACGCAGGCAAGGCCCATCGGGCCGTATTGTTCCGCGATGCCTCGGGTGCCACAGGCTATTACACCCCTGAAGGCGAATCGCTGAAAAAAGGTTTCCTGCGTTCGCCGCTCGAATTTTCGCGCGTGACGTCCAGCTTCACCAATTCGCGCAAGCACCCTATTTACGGATTCCACCGCGCTCATACCGGCGTGGATTTCGGCGCCCCCACTGGCACCCGCGTCAAGGCCACGGGCGATGCAACAGTCGTTTTCGCCGGTCGCAAAGGCGGCTATGGCAACCTGCTCATCCTGCGCCACAGCAGCGGCTACGAAACCTATTATGCGCATCTGAGCGCCTTCGCGACAGGCATCCGGGCGGGTCGCCCCGTCAATCAGGGGCAAGTGGTTGCATATGTCGGCTCGACGGGCGCTTCGACCGGTCCGCATCTTCACTATGAAGTGCGTATCGCCGGCCGCCCGCAGAATCCCATGGCCATCAAGCTGCCTGGTTCCCCCCCGCTCGCCGTGGCGCAGCGCGCGCGCTTCCTACAACAGACTGCGGGCTGGTCTGACAAGCTGCTACTGTTGCGCGGCACCAATCTCGCTGCGCTCGATTGAGCGCTGCCATCCCGGATGAGGCCGAGCTTTACGTCGGCCTCATGTCCGGTACCAGCCTGGACGGAGTCGATGCGGTACTCGCCCGCATCAGCCGTTCGGGCACTGTCGAGTTAATACAAACCCACTACCTGCCCTATCCCGGGAGTCTGCGTGAGCAGTTGCTCGCTCTGCATGCTCCCCAGAGCAACGAAATCCCCCTGGCCGCTTGCGCCGCCAATGAATTGGCACGGCTCTATGCTGAAGCGGTCGAGGCGGTGCTTGTGCGAACGCCCCCCAGCCGCGTGCGTGCCATCGGTTGCCATGGCCAGACCGTACGTCACTGCCCGGCAGACGGCTACACGCTGCAAATCGGCAATGCGGCCTTGCTGGCCGAGTTAACCGGGATTGCCGTGGTGGCGGACTTCCGTAGCCGCGACATTGCCGCAGGTGGGCAAGGGGCGCCGCTGGTGCCCGCCTTTCATGTCCAGACGCTCAGCCATCCCGATGTCCATCGGGTTATCGCCAACATCGGCGGCATTGCCAACATCACCGACTTATCCCCAAACAACACGGTGCGCGGCTGGGACACCGGTCCAGGCAACATGCTGCTGGATGCGTGGATCAAACGTCACCATGGCGCGACGTTTGACCGTGACGGCGCCTGGGCGGCGAGCGGCACGGTCGATCCCGGACTGCTGGAGGCATTGTTGGCGCATGACTACCTGTCTCTCCCGCCGCCCAAGAGCGCCGGCCGGGAGCAATTCAATCTCGAATGGGTGGATACCGTTCTGGCGCGCAAGAGGTCCGCTCTGGCGCCCGAGGATGTGCAGGCCACCTTGCTGGAATTCACTG
>JADMKH010000005.1:1855-3081 GCA_018780025.1 Thiobacillus sp. | reverse complement strand
GGGACCCTGTCCCATGGGCGTACTCATATCCATCTCACCACTCCAAACAAAAAACGCAAAAGTGATGACCGAGATACGCCGTTGCATTCGGTCTGCTTTGTTGCAGGCACTTACATCACATCCATATCTAGCAATCGGCATGCCAGGCTGTCATGGCCACCTGGACGCCTTGTTTTAAAGGGTTTCAGGCTCGCTGCCCAAAACGGTCTGACTTATTTCGCACCATCGCGGTGCCTGGTCGCGCAACGTGCACCAAAAGTCACGCAGCCGCCCGGCCAAACCCGTTGATCGCGGTAATCGCGCGCGCCTGATTGAGGTCTTCGGTATACCCAGCGGCATACAGACACGCCGCCAGCTGATTGCGGATCGGCAACGGCAGGGACACGTGGTCGTGCATGACCTCGCTGATCCAGGCGCCGGTTGCACGGGCATCGAGTGCGGGCAAATTGTCCAGCGTGGACAGCGTCGATTGCGCTTCATAGATGCGTTGCCCCTGCCCGTCCTGCACCAGCACCATGTCTGGCCGCAGCAGCGGATTGGCAAACGCTTCGCCCTCGCAGCCCTGCATCAGCAGCGCATGACCACCCAGCGCTTCCAGCACTTCGCGCGTCGTTGCCATGTCTTTTTCGGTGGACACGGGGGTGACGCGCATCGAACGGTCGCCCAGCACATCGGCCAGCGCCACCAGCCGCGTCACCCAGCCATCGATTCCCAGCCGCGCGCGCAAGGCCAGCAAGGAAGCCAGACCGGGGTTCAGCAACGCCACCGGCGCAAACGCCAGCCCGTCGTCGCGCAGCCCCGCATTGACCTGCGTCGTGGTGCTGCGCGGCATGATGCCCAGCTCGCGCAGCACGTAGGCCGCAGCCACGCCGCCCCCGCCTTCGAGCACGCCATGAATCAGCACCGGGACGCCAAAGCTTTTCAGCAACAGCGCCAGCAGCGGGGTGAGATGCGGATGGTTGCGCACGCCGTGATAAGCCGGCAGCACCACCGTGCGATAAGGCCCCGAAGGCGCGGCAAAATCGGGCAGGCGCTCGGCCAGCGCCGCGTGCAGACCCAGCCAGGCATCCAGCCCCGGATCATGCTGATTGAAGGCAATCAAAAAGGCAGCGGTTTCCAGCTCCGGCACGCCGCCGTCGAGCAGTGCCGCGCCCAGCGCACGCGCCTCGACAAAGTCCAGGCCTTCGCCGGCTTCGATCTGGCGGATGAGGGTGGCGTAGCTCATG
>JADMKH010000005.1:0-1755 GCA_018780025.1 Thiobacillus sp. | reverse complement strand
CTTCAGTTCCGGCACGCAGGAGCCGCACTCGGTGCCGCATTTAAGCGTGCCCTGCAAGCCTACGAGATCGGCGCCGCCGGCAATCGCCGCGACGATGTCCGGCTCGGCCACGTTGAGACAGTTGCACACGATGCGACCCCGACCCGCCTGCCCCGCCGGGGGCTGCTCGACCGGCGCCAGCAGCCAGCTCCGCACTTCCATGGCTTGCGCGCCTTCGGCAATCAGGCGCTTGATCCAGTCGCGCGCGGCGATTTCTCCGGAGAGCCGGGCGCCGGTAATCACGCCCTCGTCCACGCGTACTTTTTTCCAGATGCCGCGACGGGCATCCTGATAATTCATGGTCAACAGCGGATCATCCAGCCCGAATGCCACGTCCATTTCCTGCACCAGCGATTCGGGCAGCGGGCCAATGCTTGCCGTCTCAAAAACCAGCACGGTGTTGTCGCGCCCTGTGAGTCCGGCACTGGCGAAATCGAAGCGCCCGATAAAGGGCTGCGCAAGCCGCAGCAAATCGGCGCCATCGCCCCGCCGCAGGATCGTCCGCCGATAAGGCAGCGCAGCCTTTTCCACCTGCACCGCGGCATGCTTGAGTTCGGGCTGTCTGGAAACCGGATCGAAGGCGTCGAGCGTCAGCGCATTGACGCCCATCCCGGCCATGAAGCGGCCGCCCCAGTGCATGGGAATGAAGACCTGGCCGCCGCGCAGTTCCTCGCTAGCCTGCACCTTGATGACGAGGCTGCCGCGACAGCTTTTCACCCGCACCAGATCGCCGTCGTGCAACTGGCGGCGTTGCATGTCCTGGCTGTTCATCGACAGCAGCGGCGCTTCGACGTGGGCGTAGAGCCGCGACACCAGGCCGGTACGGCTCATGCCATGCCACTGGTCGCGCAGCCGTCCGGTATTCAGGTGCAGGGGGAATTGCGCGTTGATCGGCTCGGCCACCGGCCGATACGGCGCGTTGTAAAAATGCGCCCGGCCCTGGCGGGTTGGAAACACGCCGTCTTCATACAGGCGCGGCTTGCCTGTGGTGTGGCCTTGCGGCAGCGGCCATTGCTGCGGGCCGGCGTCGAGCATGGCGTAGCTGAGGCCGGCGATATCGAGATCGCGGCCACGGGTGGATTCGCGGTGCTCGTTGAACACGTCTTCGGGGCAGCTATAGGGAAACAGCCGTTTGCCATCGCGGCCCAGCGCATCGCCCAGCTTCCGCGCGAACTCCACCACCGTCAGCCAATCGGGACGCGCCTCACCGGGCGCCGGAACCGCCGCGCGCACCCGCGAAATGCGCCGCTCGGAATTGGTCACGGTGCCGTCGCTCTCGCCCCAGGCGGCCGCGGGCAACAACAGATCGGCGAACTGCACCGTTTCGGTATCGGCAAAAGCTTCCTGCACCACCACGAACTCCGCGGCCTGCAAGGCCTCTTGCACCAGCTTCTGATTAGGCAGCGATTGCGCGGGGTTGGTGCAGGCTATCCACAGCGCCTTGATTTCCCCCTTGCGCACCGCCTCGAATAGCTCAATCGCGGTTTTTCCGGGCGTCTCGGGTACCGAGTCCACCCCCCACAGCCGGGCGACCTCGGCGCGGTGTTCGGGGTTCGCCATATCGCGATGCGCCGACAGCAGATGCGCCATGCCGCCCACTTCGCGCCCGCCCATGGCATTGGGCTGCCCGGTCAGCGACAGCGGCGCGGCGCCGGGCTTGCCGATCTGGCCGGTCGCCAGATGCAGGTTGATCAGCGTCGCGTTCTTGTCCACGCC
>JADMKH010000071.1 GCA_018780025.1 Thiobacillus sp. | reverse complement strand
AAGGCGATTGGGCATTCCACTGCCACAAGAGCCACCACACCATGAACGCCATGGGTCATGCGGTGCCGACCATGATCGGCGTCGATCACAGCGGAATCATGCAAAAGATCAACAAGCTGGTGCCCGACTACATGGTGATGGGCGAACGCGGCATGGCCGACATGACGGAAATGGAAATGCCGCTGCCCGACAACACGCTGCCGATGATGACGGGGCAAGGCCCTTATGGCTCGGTGGAAATGGGCGGCATGTTCACCATGATGAAAGTGCGGCGCGATCAGAAGAAAGGCGATTATTCCGATCCCGGCTGGTACAAGGCCCCCGCCGGTACGGTGGCATTCGAGTACACCGGCGCGCTTTCCGAGCCGGTGCGTGCGCCGAAATCCGCCTCGCCCCAGGGCACGCCCACCGATGTCGAAGTGAAGGTGCGCAAACCCAGCGGCCATTCCGGACACTAAAATGACCGGGCGGGCGGAATTTTTCACCGCCGGCCCGGTCGCATATCAACACAAGGAGCCAGACCATGAAAAAAATGATTGTATTGATTGCTGCGCTAACGCTTTCTACGCCACTTTACGCGCAGCCAGCAGTCCCGGCAGCGGCCGCCGCCAGCGTGATGAGCGATGGCGTGGTGCGCAAAATTGACACCTCGACCAACAAAATCACCCTCAAGCACGGACCGATTGCCAATCTCGATATGCCTGGCATGACCATGATTTTTCGGGTGGTGTCGCCCACGCTTTTGAATAACGTCAAGGTGGGTGACGCTGTGAAATTTCACGTTGAGATGGTCAACGGTGCGATGACCATCATGGATATACAGCCCGTAAAATAACGCGTCTGGAGACGGGCGGCGGCAGTCTGGCTTGCGCCGGTTTAGCGGGTGGCGTGGCCGGGTTTCCGATCAAAATGTAGGGTGGCTGCAAAACCATGACCGCCATCGGTGCGCGTTAGCCCGTCGCCCAGTTCCAGTCTGGCGTGGGATAGCTGGGCAATTCGGCCCACGATGGACAATCCCAGTCCACAGCCTTCACTTTCCCCCTCAAACTCGCCGCGCACAAAGCGTGCGCTGAGTTGCGCGCGCAAGCTCGAATCCACGCCCGGACCATCGTCTGCAACAGTGATCGAACACCTCGCCCCATGTCGAGCGAGGCGCACTTCAATGCGCGCGCTTTCGCCTGCATAGCGCAAGGCGTTATCCACCAGGTTACGCAGCGCAATCTGCAACCAGGCTGCAGAAATTTCGAGCGGGCATTCCGCTGTCGCATCCACCACCAGGGACTGTGCCTGGCGCTGTGCCTGCGGCAGCAGTTCGGCGCACACTGTGGCGATGATGTCTGCCGGATTCAGCGGCGGTGGCGTGCTGTGGCTCGCGGGGTCGACGCGGGCCAGCGTCAACAACTGCTCGACCAGGTGCGTCATCCTGTCGACCCCGATGATCACCTTTGAGAGCGCATGTTGCCGGGTTTCATCTGTCTGCGCGCGCTGGGCAACCTGAGCCTGTATTTTCAGTGCGGCCAGCGGCGTGCGCAGTTCGTGCGCGGCATCGGCGGTAAAACGCCGCTCAGTGTCGAAGGCTTCGGTCACGCGCTGGATGAGGGCATTGAGCGCTGTACGAAGGGGGGCAATCTCTTCAGGCAGCGGCGCCGATGCGTCGAGCGGCGCCAGCGCCTGCGCATCCAGCGAACCGACCTGATGCGCCACCGCATCCACTGGCCGCAGCGTGCGGCCGACAACCCACCATACGGCCAGCGCCATCATGGGTAACGCGAGCATGCCGGGAATCAGGAGCGATAAACCGATTTCCCGCGCCAGCCGTTCGCGCGCGGCATGGGCCTGCGCGACAATGACACGGTATTCCGCATCGTTGTCCTGAACCGTATAGAAACGCCAGTTTTCGTCCTGATACAGATGTTCGCTGAAGCCGGCCGTCATGCCCGCTGCAAATTCGGCATGTCCGGGGGACGTCACCAGACGTCGTGCTTCGCCATGCTGGGTGTGCCATACCTCGAATGCGATAGGGACGGGATAGCGCTGGGTGTGTTCGTGCAGCTCTTTCACGAAATGGTCGACTTCGCCGCCCGCCACAATGGCAAGCAGGGTGTCTGCCACCTGCGTCAGCTGGCTGTCGAGCAGTTCATCCGCCTCGTGGTGGGCGCGCTGGTAGACCACCACTACCGACAGCAGCCAGATCGCTGCCACCGCGCTGGTCAGCAGCCATACCAGCCGCCGCCGCAGGGAGTATGTGGGCGCAGCGCTCATGAGGGGGAAGCGGCAGTTGACGCCATGTAGCCGACGCCGCGCACGGTGCGGATCAGGTCGTTACCGAGCTTGCGCCGCAAGTGATGGATGTGGACTTCGAGCGCGTTGCTGTCGACCGTGTCGCTCCAGGTATAGAGCTGCTCTTCCAGGGAGCGCCGTGTCAGCACGCGGTTGGCATTTTGCAGCAGTAAATGCAGCAGATCGAATTCGCGCGCGGTCAGGTCAACCGCCTGGCCGGCGCGCATCACCGTGCGTGCCGCCGGATTGAGCTCGATCTCGCCCAGCGCGAGCATCGGTTCCGGGCGGCCATGGGCGCGTCGCACGAGCGCGCGCAAGCGGGCCGTCACTTCGTCCAGATCGCACGGTTTCAGCACATAGTCGTCGGCGCCCAGATCGAGTCCGCGCACCTTGTCCTGCAGTTGATCGCGTGCGGAGAGAATCAGCACCGGCGTGGCGTCATGGCGCCCGCGCAGCCATTGCAGCACAGACAGTCCATCGCGCTTGGGCAGGCCCAAATCGAGCACCACGGCCGCAAACGATTCAGTCGACAAGGCGGCTACCGCCGCTTCGCCGTCGCGCAGCCAGTCAACGGCATAGCCTGCCTGCGTTAGCCCGGCCTGCAGGCCATCGCCCAACAGGCGGTCATCTTCCACCAACAATATGCGCATCGTTAACCAGTCATCCCCGGGTCGTATTCCTGCTGCGGGCAGCATGGGGGAGATCTGTCAGGATATCAATCGGCGTGATCAAGGCGTGCGGCTTATTCATGCTGCACTTCGCTTTCTGCCATGGTATTGCTTGCCGGTGAGCATGCCTTGCGCCACGCGCTCGCCGCGCAAAGGGTGAAATACCAGTGCCGCCATGTGCAGACCGATAAAGCCCAGCATCAGCGCGAACCCGACTTCGTGCGGGTCTTTCAGCACGTCTTCCAGCCACGCCGCATTGCCCAGCCAGCCTGCCAGCGGGCCTGCCTGAAACTTACTGGCGGCGAGCCCTGATCCCGTAACAATCATGAACGCCATCACAGCATAGGCAAACAGATAAGCCAGGCTGGCGATCGGGTCATGTCCCACCCGATGTGCTGCGGGTAGCCGCAGCTTTCCAAGGCTGTCCTTCCAGACCGCGGGGTGCCACAGATCGCGCCAGCGTGCCCGTCCTTGTAACAACTTGAAGCTCGATACGTTCCAGCACCGACATGCAAGCACCCGGTTGCACCCAGGCGTGTGTCCATGAAGTGGGCGCGGGTCAGCGCATTTCGGGCAGCACGATGTTGACTTCGATCACCTCGAAGTTCCCCTGTTTTTCCAGTCCGACCTTGATGTCTTCCGGATTGATCTTGACGTATTTCGAGATCACCGCGACCAGATCCTTTTGCAGATCGGGCAGGAAATCCGGACCGGACAGGCCCACGCGTTCGCGTGCGATGATGAGTTGCAGGCGCTCTTTGGCGACCGAGGCGGTGGCTTTCTTTTCGCCGAAAATGTGGGAGAGCCAGGACATATTACTTGCCTCCGAACAGGCGCTTTATCAGGCCCGGTTTTTCGTAGTCGACGAAACGCAGCGGGTGTGTTTCGCCAAGGAAGCGGCCAATCGCATCCAGATAGGCATCGGCCACCGGCGTGTCTTTTTGATGAATCGCGGGGATGCCCTGGTTGGACGCATGCAGCACGGCTTCGGATTCGGGAATGACGCCCAGAAGCGGAATCCGCAGCAGTTCCTGAATGTCGGTATAGGTCAGCATTTCGCCTTCGTGCGCGCGCTTGGGCGAATAACGGGTGACCAGCAGGTGCTCCTTCACCGGCTCGCGGCCTTCGACGGCGCGGCGGCTTTTCGACTGGATGATGCCGAGGATACGGTCGGAGTCGCGCACCGACGAGACTTCCGGGTTGGTGACGACGATGGCCTCGTCGGCGAAGGTCAGCGCCATCACGGCGCCGTGCTCGATGCCGGCGGGCGAGTCGCAGACGATGTAGTCGAAACCCTGGTGTTCCAGTTCCTTCAGCACCTTCTCCACGCCTTCCTCGGTGAGCGCGTCCTTGTCGCGCGTCTGCGAGGCGGGCAGCACAAACAGGTTGTCGGCGTGCTTGTCCTTGATCAGCGCCTGGTGCAGGTTGGCGTCGCCCTGGATGACGTTGACGAAATCGTATACCACGCGGCGCTCGCAGCCCATGATGAGGTCGAGGTTGCGCAGGCCGACGTCGAAGTCGATCACGGCGGTTTTGAAGCCGCGCAGCGCAAGGCCGCTGGCGATCGAGGCGCTGGTGGTGGTTTTGCCAACGCCGCCCTTGCCGGAGGTGATGGTGATGATGGTGGCCACAGAGCTTCCTTTTTTAAGTGGAGATTAGAGAGGTTCGATGACAATCTGGCTGGCGTCGGCCAGGCGGATTTGTGCCGGCTTCTTCGCCACGGTGGCATCCAGCGCCGTGTCGAAGGTGCGATACACGCCCGCGATCGAGATCAGCTCGGCTTCGAGGTGCGTGGTGAAAATCCGTGCCGAGGCGTCGCCGCGCGCGCCTGCGAGCGCCCGCCCCTTGAGCGGCGCATATACGTGGATGCTGCCGTCGGCGATGACTTCCGCGCCGGGGTTGACCGCCGCCAGCACCACAATGTCGCCGCCCGCCGCATAGACCCGCTGGCCCGAGCGCAGCGGCTTGTCGATGATGCGGGTGGGGACGGCGGCGGATGCTGCGGGTGTTTCAATGGGCGCAACGTCAGGTTCCGCTGCAGCTGCGGCGGCAGCCGGCGCAGCGGCATTCAGCACCAGCAGTCCCGCCCGGGCGGCGGCGGCGGCCAGCTCGTCTGATGCGTTCTGCACCGCGAATGGATTCAGTCCGCGGCTTTTCAGCGCTTGCGCCAGCCAGGCCCAGTCGGGCGCGGCGGCGTCGGCCGGCAGGCGGCCGCACTCGAACACCGCCGCGTCGCCGCCGAAAAAGTCCGGCGTCGCGGCAAACAGGGTGTTGATGTGGGCGGCCAGCACAGCATGCTCGACGCTGTTGAGGATAACTTGTATCCCGGCGAGCCGCGTGGTTTTGAGTTCCAGCGCGGGCGCGGGGCGGGGCTCACGTCGGGGCGGCATGGGGGGCAAGGGGATGAAAATTCACGAAACGGGCAATCGAAAGCAACACCGGGAGTCTAGCCGTCCCTGCAACATGGGGCAACCGCACGCTGCTTCAATGGCGTGTTGAGGCAACTTCTTTTGCCTGAATCTTAAGGCGCGCTTAAGAATCGACAGGCAGGATTGACTCACCCGCCGGTTTGATTGGCGGTCTTGCGCTGCAACCTGTAATCTGGAAACGTATTCCCTCAACCGGACTTGCCTGCCCTGATTGTGCCAAACCGACTGACCCGCTATTTGATGCTCTGGAGCGTCATCGTCTTGCAGACGATGACGCCGTTCATCCATGCCCATGCGGGCGCGGTTCAAATCAGTCACGCCAACTTGATTCACGCGCATATCGGTGCGCATGCCGAGTCTGCCTACCATGCGCTTGCGGCAAGCGAACACGGCGCTGAAATCGAAGTGGCCCATGGCATGCCAAGCCGTTTTGACGCGCATGGCGCATCCGCCGAGGCGCCTTCGGTCTCGCCCGTGACTCTGGCACGCATTGATACGTCCTCACCGGTTACGGGGCTGCCGGCACCGCCGCCGTTGTATCTTGTCACTTCCGACCACACGCTCCCCCTCGCTTTAGCGCCACCTTCTGCCTGACCGTCCATTGCGGCGCGTTGCCTTTTCACGCGTTTGCCTGCAGTTTTATCGCTTTTGGAGATCGAGCATGGTTGCTGGTTTTATTGCCTCGCGCATTGTTGTATTGGCGCTGTTTTGCGCTGTCCCCGCTGTTGCGGCTGACGTCATTTCCTTAACCGCCGCGCAGAAGAAAAATCTGGGCATTATCACCGTCGCTGCTGTCCCGCAAAGTGTCAGCCTGGCGCTGACGTATCCGGCGCGGGTTGCCTTGCCGCCGGCCAGTGTGCGCGTAGCCGCCGCCGCGGGCGATGCCCTGGTTACCCGTATTCATGTGCAAGCGGGCGATACGGTCAAGCGGGGTGCAGCGCTGGTTACGCTGTCGATGCCCGGTCTTGCCGACGCGCAGAATGCATTGACGCAGGCGCGCCTGAAATCAAATCTGGCTGCGGGCATTGCGGCACGCGATGCAAAACTCTTTGCCGAAGGCCTGATCGCCGAGTCGCGCGTGCGTGCCGCGCAGTCCGAGGCGCAGTCGGCGCGTGCCAGCCTGTCGGCAGCGCAAACCGCGCTTTCGATGATGGGTGGAGGCCGTGTGTCTGGAAGTTCGATCACGTTGACTGCGCCGATTGCAGGCGTGGTGATAGAAAGTGGCGCCGAACCCGGCCAGCGGGTGGACGCCGGGATGACGCTGGTGAAAGTGGCGGATCTGTCGCAGCTGGCCCTGGAGATTCCGCTCAGCACCGCCCAGGCCCAGCAGGTCGTGGTCGGGCAGGCGGTCAAGGTTTCCGGCAGCGCTGCCAGCGGTCGCGTCGGTGCTTTGTTGCCGCAACTTAACGCGTCGCAAAGTGTGTTGGCACGCGCCAGTCTGGTGGACCCGCAAAAATTGCTGCGCCCCGGCCAGTCGGTTCAAGTCGCGCTTACGGGTACGCAGACGGCTGATAATCTGGTCATTCCCGCCGCCGCGCTGGTGTGGAAAGTGGAAATGCCCTATGTGTTCGTCGAAACCCCGCAAGGCTTTTCGCCCACCCAGGTCAAGGTGATTCGCCGCAACGCAAGCCAGGCAGAGATCACGGGCCTGGCTGCGGGCAACCGGGTTGCCGTAATGGGTGTGGCGGCGCTTAAAGCGCAGTGGTTGGGGGAATAACATGCTGAATACCCTGATCGAATTCGCGCTGGCGCGGCGCTGGCTCGTGCTCGTGTTGGCGCTTGTGCTGGCGGGGCTGGGCGTTCGCGCATACCAGTTGATCCCGATCGATGCTTTCCCTGATGTCTCGACCACACAGGTCAAGCTGATCCTGAAAGCGCCGGGCATGACCCCGCAAGAGGTGGAGGCGCGCATCACGCAGCCCGTTGAAACCGAACTGCTGGGTATCCCGGACCAGACCATTCTGCGCAGCTTGTCGAAGAATGCACTGGTGGATATCACCGTCGACTTTAAAGAAGGCACCGACATCTACTGGGCGCGGCAGCAGGTGGCCGAGCGCTTTGCCAATGTCAAAGGCGACTTGCCCGACAATGTGTCGGGTGGACTGGCGCCGATTTCGACGCCGCTGTCTGAACTCTTCATGTTCACCATCGAGGGACCGCTGTCGCTGGCGGAAAAACGCATTCTGCTCGACTGGACCATACGGCCGCAGTTGCGTGCGATTCCCGGCGTGGCTGATGTCAATTCGCTCGGTGGCAACGTTGCCACCTTTGCGGTGAGTCCCGACCCCGTCGCGCTGGGCGCACGCGGCGTGACCTTGAACGAGTTGCGCACGGCGCTGGAAACCAACAGCCGCAATGAGGGCGCCGGACGCGTCAACGAAGGCGAGGAAACCTGGGTGGTGCGCGTCAATGGCGGCATCGCCGCGCTGGACGATTTGCGCCACATCGGCATCAAGTCGGTCGCCGGCGTGGTCGTCACCGTTGGCGATGTGGCGCGCGTTGAAATGGGCGAACTGGCGCGCTACGGCGCGGTGACGCAAGACGGTAAAGGCGAGGCGGTGCAAGGCCTGGTAATCGGACTGCGGGGCGTCAACGCGGGCGAACTGATCAAGAACGTCAAGCTCAAACTCGCCGAAATTCAGGCCACCCTGCCCAAAGGCGTGACGGTCTCGACGTTTTACGACCGCGCGGAACTGGTGGATCGTGCGGTCGGAACGGTGAGCACAGCGCTGCTCGAAGCTGCGGTGCTGGTGGTCATCCTGCTGATCCTGTTCCTCGGCAATCTGCGTGCCGCGATTGTGGTGGCATTGATTCTGCCGCTGTCGGTGCTGGCGACTTTTGTGTTGATGCGGCAGTTCGGCTTGTCGGCCAATTTGATGAGTCTGGGCGGCCTGGCCATCGCGATTGGCTTGCTGGTCGATGCCGCAGTGGTGGTGGTGGAAAACGTTGTCGCGCATCTGGCGCACGATCCGGAAAACACCGAAGAGACGCCGTTGCAGCGCGTGCTGTGGGCAACGCAGGAGGTCGCCGGCCCGGTGACCGCAGGCATCGCCATCATCGCCATTGTTTTCCTGCCGTTGCTGACGCTGGAAGGTCTGGAAGGCAAGCTGTTCACGCCGGTTGCGTTGACCATCGTGTTCGCGCTGGCGGCCTCCCTGCTGCTGGCGCTCACCGTGATTCCAGTGCTGGCCTCGATGTTGCTGAAGCAGGGTTCGCATACGGATCCATGGCTGCTGCGCAAGGCCCAGAATATCTACACGCCCCTGCTCGATCGCGCACTGGTGCGTCCGAAAACTGTTTACGTGACAGCAGGCATCCTGATGCTGGCAGCGGTTGGCGTGACGCCGTTGATCGGAAAAACCTTCATGCCGACGATGGACGAAGGCGACATTCTGGTGCAGCTTGAAAAGCTGCCGTCGATCAGTCTTGAGGAATCGGTGGCGCAGGATTTACGGGTGCAGGCAGCGTTGCTGAAGCACGTACCGGAAATCCGCCGCATCGTCGGTCGCGCCGGCGCCGACGAACTGGGACTCGACCCGATGAGCCTCAACGATACCGATACGTTTCTGGTATTGAAGCCGCATTCCGAATGGCGTCGCCAGGACAAGGCATGGTTGACCGACGAAATCCGCAAAATTCTCGATGGCTTTCCCGGCATTGCCTACAACTTCACGCAGCCGATCGACATGCGGGTGGGGGAAATGCTCACCGGCTCGCGCGGTGACGTGGCGATCAAGATTTTTGGTCCCAATCTCGACACGCTCAATCAATTGGCCAGCGAGATTTTCAAGGTGGTCGAAGGCATTCCGGGTGCATCCGATGTCTACACCCAGCAGAACGATGGTGTGCAATATTTGCAGGCGGAAATCGATCGCGATGCTGCGGGACGCTTTGGGGTGAGTGCGGACGAAATCGCCGGGCTGCTGAGAACGCAGCTTGAAGGGGATGTCATCGGCATGATCCAGCAGGAAGGTCGACGGATCCCGCTGCAATTGCGCGGACCGCAGGGTTTGCGTGAATCGCCCGGTGCCTTGCAGGCGATCCGTCTGACGCTGGCTGATGGTCGTGAAATCAGCCTCGACCAGGTTGCGACACTTAAGCGCACCACCGGTCCCGTGGCCGTGAAGCGTGAAAATGCCGCGCGCTTTACCGTGGTGCAAAGCAACGTTGCCGGGCGTGATCTGGTCGGTTTCGTCGAAGCGGCGAAAACCGCGGTAGCAACACAAGTCAAGTTGCCAACCGGATACAGCATCGCATGGGGGGGGCAATTCGAAAATCAGCAGCGCGCTGCGCAACGACTGTTGATTGTGGTGCCTATCGCATTGCTGCTGATTGGCTTCCTGTTGTATGTCACCTTCGGTGATGTGCGTCAGGCGTTGCTGGTGATGATGAACGTGCCGCTGGCGCTGATCGGCGGTATCTTTGCGCTGGCGGTGTCGGGTGAGTATTTGTCGGTGCCCGCCTCGGTCGGTTTCATCGCGCTATTGGGCATCGCGGTGCTGAATGGCGTCGTGTTGGTCAGCCATTTCAACCAGCTGCGCGCGCAGGGATTGAAGGGGGATGCCGTTGTTCGCGATGGCGCCTTGCGCCGGCTGCGCCCGGTGCTGATGACGGCCAGCATTGCCGCCTTCGGTCTGGTGCCTTTGCTGTTCGCGACCGGGCCCGGCTCTGAAATCCAGAAGCCGCTCGCCATCGTCGTCATCGGCGGTCTGGTCAGCGCCACTTTGTTGACGCTGGTGATGCTGCCGCTTCTGTATCGCCAATTCATTCTGAAAGGAGCACGCGCATGAATGCCGTGCATACGGTGAGCCTTGCGCTCGCACTGACGTTTACCCTTTCCGCTCGCGCGGGGTATTTGCCTGACCCCGCTGCCGCCGAGGCCGCGTTGTGGGCATCCCCCGCGGTGGCGCAGGCACGCGGCGAGTTTGCCGCACAAACCCTGCGGGGTGAAGGCCTGCAGCGCGGGCGCGAAGAATGGACGGTAGGCGGCGATCTCGCGCAGCGCAGGATTCAATCCACGCCACGCGACAACCAGGCCGAATGGGGTTTGATGGTGTCGCGTCCGGTGCGGCTGCCTGCGCGTGCGGCGGCCGATCGCGCGCTGGCCGGTGCGCTCAACGCGCATGCCGAAGCCAGTCTCGGTGAAGCCCTGCACGAAAGCGGACGGCAATTGCTGGACCTGTGGTTTGGCTGGCTGAATGCGTTCAGTCAGTCGCATCTATGGCAATCGCAACTGGCGCTGGCCGAGCAGCAACTCGGCAACGTGAATGCGCGGATTCGATTGGGCGAGTCGCCCCGCTCCGAGCGTGTCAACGCTGAAGCCGCACTGGCGCAGATGCGCCTGCAGCAGCAGCAGGCAGCTTCGCGTGAGCAGCAGGCACGCAACCGGTTGCGTGCCGGGTTTCCGGAATTGCCGGTCGTGGCGGACACGAACTTCCCCCCACCCGAGCGGCCGACCGGTACGGCAGACGATTACATCAATGCCGTCTTCGAGCATAACCATGAACTCGTCCGCGCGCGCCGTCAGGCCGAGGTGCTGCAGGCCGAAGCGAGACAATTGGCCAAACGTCGCAGTGTTGAGCCCCACGTTGGCATGTTTTACAAAAACGAAGCGGCCGGGAACGAGCATTTGCTGGGCCTGAACGTAGGGCTGACGCTACCGGGTGCGGCCCGGCGCACCGATCAGCAGGCCGCTGAGCAACTGAGCACCGCCGCGCAACAGGCCGCCATCCGCCTAGAGCAGCGCTTGCGTGCGGAGGCGCGTGCGGATTTTGAAACGGCAATTGCGCAGACTGAAAACTGGCAGCAGGCCGAGCGTGCCGCCCGGGCGCAGACAGAAGCCGCCCGGCTGGCTGCCCTCGCCTACAGTTTGGGGGAAGGCAGCCTGGACCAGGTGCTGATCAATCGCCGGTTGGCGCTGGAAAGCCAGTTGATGGCGCAGCAGGCGCAACTGGATGCACTCGCTGCACATGCCCGGCTGAAGCTGGATTCACACCAGTTGTGGCCGCTGGACGTCGATGCGGATAGCGCGCACGCCCACCCGTGAAGCCGGAAAAAACCAGGATGCAACACACGACGCTGAAGGTCTCATGGGCTCCTCGTCGACGCTCGCTTTATTTTGGATTGGGAACATGACAAAAACTTTCACATTGGTCTCCACGCTGCAACGGATCGAGGGCGCTTTGCGTGCGCACGGGTTTGCATTCATCGCACTCATGCTGCTCTCGCTTCTGACAACAAGCGTATTTGCCCATGGGGTAGCGGAAGATGACAAGCTCTTTATCGAGCAAGCCAGCGGCATGCAGCTGATCCCGTTCATCTACCTGGGCGCCAAGCACATGGTCACGGGGTATGACCACTTGCTGTTTCTGTTCGGCGTGATTTTCTTCCTGTATCGCATGCGCGAAATTGGAATCTACGTCACGCTGTTCGCCGTGGGTCATAGCGTGACGCTGCTGTATGGCGTGCTCAGCGGAACGCACGTCAATCCTTACATCGTCGATGCCATCATCGGCCTCTCGGTTGTGTACAAGGCGCTCGATAATCTGGGCGCATTCAAGCGGGTGCTGGGATTCCAGCCCAACACCAAGGCCGCAGTTTTGATCTTCGGCTTTTTCCATGGCTTCGGCCTCGCCACCAAACTGCAGGAGTTCACGCTGTCGCAGGAGGGCTTGGTACCCAACATCCTCGCATTCAACGTTGGGGTCGAACTTGGGCAGTTGCTCGCGCTCGCCGCAATCCTGATTGCCATGGGCTTCTGGCGGCGGTCCGGTGCATTCTGGCATCAGGCATTCGCCGCCAATGCCGTGTTGATGGCCGCGGGATTCGTCCTGATGGGCCACCAGATGACCCGCTATTTCACACTTTGATTTGAGGATTCAGACATGAACACACACAACACGCACCCGCTTCCGACCTTGCCCCAACTGATCAAGGCGACAGGCATTGCGTTAGTCGCCGCGGCCGCAATCCTGATTACCACCGTGCTGCCGGCCGAGCATGGCATCGACCCAACCGGGATAGGCAAGGTGCTGGGGCTGACGACGCTGAGCGCCCCCAGTGGTGAGGCAGCATCGGCGCTGATTCCGGATGTTTCCGCTGCGACGCTGCTCCCGAGCAGTGTGGCTGCGGCCGCATCGGTGGCGCAAACATCCGCGGCAACCGTGATTAAAAGCGAAGTGCCTTTCCGCAGCGACGAAATGATGCTGACCCTGCAACCCGGCGAGGGCGACGAAATCAAGGCCACCATGCGAAAGGGCGAGCAGTTCGTTTTCATCTGGACGGCCGAAGGCGGCAAGGTCAATTTCGACATGCATGGCGAGCGGCCCAATGTCGGCGCCGAATTCACCAGCTACTGGAAAGACACGCAGCAAACGCGCGCCCAGGGGACATTTGTCGCGCCGTTTGACGGCACGCACGGCTGGTTTTGGCGTAATCGCGGAGACCAGCCCGTGCGCATCAAAGTCAACGTGAGCGGTTTTTACTCGACACTTCAGCAGGCCAGGTGAGCACAACCAGGCGGAGGAGTGGCGCCGCCGCTGGATGCGGACAGGCGCGCACGCTTGTCCGTAAACGCCGGATCAGGGCGTGGCTGGAGCGGACGTTGGCTTGGGTGCGGTGGCTGGGGGGTGCGTGGCGCGGGTCATCTGCCGGGCTTCTTCCTGCATTTCAACGACCTGCTCGGGCTTTAACTGCCACACCAGGCTGTCACGCGCCTTGACCGCGGCATCCACGCCTTGTGCGGCGGCCAGGTTGAACCATAGATAGGCGCGCGCCTTGTTGATGGCAGTGCCGGTACCGTAACGATAGAGTTCGCCCAGGCTGTACTGGGCCTTGGCGTAGCCGCGCTTTGCCGGCTTTTCGATCCAGTTGAAGGCGGCGTGGTAGTCCTGCACCACGCCGCGCCCCTTCAACAACATCAGGCCGTAGTGATACTCCGCTTCGGGCAGACCTTGCCTGGCCGCCAGCGCAAACCACTTGGCCGCTTCCTTGTCGTTCTGAATAACGCCGTCGCCTTCGGCATAGCGCAAGCCCAGTTGCAACTGGGCTTTGGCATCGCCCTCTGCCGCGCGGGCGTGGGGTAGCGTGTTGGGTACCTGGCCGGCCGGCATGCCGGGATTTTGATCCAGCGCAAACCAGGTCGTGACGCCGACCAGCGCGCCCACGGCAGTCAAGAGCAATAAGGGCTTGAATGGATTGGTTGTCCAGAAACGCTGGCGGCATGTGCGGCAGCGCCATGGTGTGCTGAACAGTAGGTGCCGTACGCCGTCATGGGCGTGCAATTCGGCGCTGCGAACCTGATCGCTACCACAATGTGGACAGACGAGCGGCATGAAGTCTTAGCGAGATTGCGCCGCCATGAAATCGACCGCAGCCTTGACGTCCGCATCTGCCAGGGCGGGGTTGCCCCCCTTCGCCGGCATTGCGCCTTTGCCCCGCAAGGCCGTGTTGTAAAGCGTGTCCATACCCTGCGCCAGCCGTGCCACCCAGGCTGCGGGATCATTCAGTTTGGGCGCACCTGCGATGCCCTTGTCGTGACAGACGGCGCATGACTGGCGATAGATTTGCTGGCCGTGCGCCAGGTCTGGCTTGGGCGCGGCCGGCGTTGCCTCAACAGCAGGGGTGGCCGGGTTGACGGGGTTTGCTTGAACAGGTTTGGCAGCGACTGGCGGCGAGGACTTGGCGGCAACTGTGGGTGCTGCCACCGATGGTTTGGTGGGCGGCGTTACCACCTCGGCAGCTACAGGCTCGGTGATCTGAGCCGGAGCCGGATCAGCCTGGCTGGATTCCAGCGGAGCCTGTTCGACGGATTGTGGGGCTTCCTGGATGGGGGGAGAGACAGCAGCTTCTTCGGATTTGCCGCAACCTAGCAGCGAGACCGTTGCAAACATGACCCCAAAAATGCTGCCCTTCATCCTGTTTCTCCCTTTATTTGACTGGACTGGCCTGAGTAAAGCAGCGGGTTTACAGCTTGCCACCCGCTTCAGCAAACAAATAGCCTACAGCATTTGCCAGGTCGGCATCAGGCAAGTCGGCATTGCCACCCTTTGCCGGCATGCCGCGAATGCCCTTGAGTGCATTGTCATACAAGCCGGCGTAGCCCTGGCCCAGACGTGCGGACCATGCTGCCTTGTCGCCCGGCTTGGGCGCACCGGCAACGCCGGTTGCGTGACAGGCTGCGCAATTGGCGTCGTAGACAGCTTTGCCTTTGGCCGGGTCTGGTTTTGCCGAAGCCGTTGCTGCTGCCGGGGCTGCCGCTTCCGGCGCCTTGAAGCTGGCGCCTGCGGAATTGGCCATGTAAGCCACTGCGCGCGCCACTTCGATGTCGGACAGGTCGCCGTCGCCCCCGCGTGCGGGCATCTGGCGGATGCCTTCGATGGCATGCTTGATCAGGGTATCGTAGCCCTGGCCCAGACGACTGGCCCAGTCGCCCTTGTTATTGAATTTGGGGGCGCCCAGCGCACCGGAGGTGTGACACGAGGCACACACCGCGTCAAAAACTTCCTGGCCGGACTTTTCAACCTTGGGGGCATTTGCGTCGAGCGCTGCCAGCTGGGCAACCGGTTTGATGCGCGCGAGAGTCGCCTTTTGTGCGGCCTCACTCGTCGTGTCGGGCTTGTGCTCCTGCTGAATGCCAAGCACCAGTTGCACGATCAGAAAAATTGCCAGCAGGGGCGCGAACAGCCCGGCAACAACAGAAATAATGACTTCTTGCGGAGTGGCTTGAGTCATCTTGGCGTTCGAGTCGGCCATGTAATTATCCTTGGGAGGGAGGCATCAAAACCACGGATTATAAGGAAAGCGGGCCTGACAGGAAAGGGCGATGCATCCTCCGTGGATAGACGCCATGTGGCAAACAGGCTATGCTTGGCGGCTCATAGCGCCCGTAGCTCAGCTGGATAGAGTACTGCCCTCCGAAGGCAGGGGTCGCGCGTTCGAATCGCGCCGGACGCACCAAATTCAAATCAAATCGGTTTCAGTCCCTTGTTCCGCCGGGGTTTATTCTTCGCGTTGCGGGTTTAAACTTGGGGCAGCGTTCATTTTGAGTGTTTCAGCCATGGCTACCCCCACCCCTACCGACATCAAGCTTCACCAGGCTTCGCGCAAGCTGGAAATCGCGTTTAACGACGGGTCGAAATTCGAGATTCCGTTCGAATTTCTGCGCGTTTATTCGCCTTCCGCCGAAGTGCGCGGCCACGGTCCCGGGCAGGAAGTGCTGCAGGTCGGCAAGCGCGAAATCCTGATCAATGCCGCCGAACCGGTTGGTTTGTATGGGATCAATTTCGTTTTTTCGGACGGCCATGACACCGGAATTTATTCCTGGGAATACCTTCACGACCTCGGCGTGAATCAAACTGCAATGTGGGATGAATATCTCAAGCGGATGGACGCTGCCGGGGCTTCGCGCGAGCCGGGTATTTCGAAAATGTTCGAGCAGCGTCCCAAGGGTAAATAAGGGGGTGTGATGACAGCTTGCACCGTCAGCACCTGCGCGCCCTCCGGGGCGCGCGTTGTTTTGGTCAGTCCCTACGAGTTGGGGCGACAGCCCTTCAACCTGGCGCAGCCGGCGGCATGGTTTGCGCGCGATGACATCCTGGTGGCCTGTCTCGATCTGTCGCAGCAGAAACTCGATCCGGCTGTGTTCAAAGACGCCGAATACGTGGCGATTTATCTCGGCATGCATACCGCCACGCGGATTGCCGCCGCGGCGCTGCCGAAAATCCGTGAACTCGCGCCGCATGCGCGCATTGCCGCGTTTGGATTGTATGCGCCGATGAACGCGGCGTGGTTGCGCGGGCTAGGCGTGGAAGCCGTGTTTGGCGGCGAGTCCGAACCCGATCTGCTGGCCTGGGTGCAGACTGGCGTTGCGCCGGCCGACACCGTGGTGCGGCGCGACAAGATCGAATTTCTGCTTCCTGATCGCCGCGGCCTGCCCGAACTGCAACGCTATGCGAAGCTGATTCTGGCCGATGGCACGCAGAAAATCACCGGCTTTGCCGAAGCCACGCGCGGCTGCAAGCACCTGTGCCGCCATTGCCCGGTGGTGCCGGTGTACGAGGGTAAATTCCGCGCGGTGCCGGTGGAGATCGTGCTGGCCGATATCGCGCAGCAAGTTGCCATTGGCGCCCAGCACATCAGCTTTGGCGATCCCGATTTTCTCAACGGGCCAACCCATGCGCTGAAAGTGGCCGAGGCGCTGCACGCACGTTTTCCCGAGCTCAGCTGGGATGCGACGATCAAGATCGAGCATCTGCTCAACCACGCCGAGCTGCTGCCGCGCCTGCAAGCCTGCGGCCTGCTGTTCATCGTTGCCGCGGTCGAATCGATCGACGACGCGATTCTCGACCGCCTCGCCAAGGGCCATACCCGGGCCGGTTTTGAGGAAGTACTGGCGCTTGTGCGCACATTCGACATTGCGCTGGCCCCGACCTTCGTGCCGTTCACGCCGTGGACCACGCTGGAAGGCTATCGCGAGCTGCTCGCCACGCTGCTGCGGCTCAAGCTGGTCGAGGCGGTGCCGCCGATCCAGCTGGCGATCCGCCTGCTGGTGCCGCAGGGTTCCTATCTGTTGCATCTGCCGGATTTCGCCGCGCAGGTCGGCGCTTTCGACGACGCCATGCTGGGCTATCCCTGGCAGGCTGAGGATGCGCGCGCCGACACCCTGCAGGCTGAAATCATGGCGTGGGTGATGGCGGCGGAAAAATCCGGGTTGCCGCGCGCCGAGGTGTTTGCCGGCATCTGGAACCGCACCCACGCTGCGCTGGGCGAACCGGCGCCGCCGCTCGATCCCGCGCAATTCGGCGCGGCGATTCCGCACCATTCCGAACCCTGGTATTGCTGCGCCGAGCCGACCGAAACCCAACTCGCCAGCTTCTAGTCATGCCCCGTCTGCTATTGCTGCTTCCCGCCGCAGGCTATGCCAACCAGGACTTCATCGAAGCTGCGGCCCGGCTCGGCGTCGATCTCGTCACTTGCGCCGATTATTGCCACCGGCTGGCGCCCGGCTGGGGGCTGCCGCCGCTGATGAGCGTGCCGTTCGATCAGCCCGAAGCCGCGCTGCCGCAGGTGCTGCGCGCGCTGACGCAGCCGGTTGACGCGGTGCTGGCGGCAGACGATCACGGTGCGGCGCTGGCCGCGCAGTTGCGGGCGACCTTGAAGCTGCCGGGCAATCCGCCCGCGGCGGTGGCGCGACTTACCGACAAGCTGCATTTCCGTCAAGTGCAACAGACCGCGGGCCTGTTGCACCCGGCTTTTGTTGCGATCCAGAACGATGACGCCCACACGGCTGCCGCATTGGGATTTCCGCTGGTGGTGAAAGCGCGCCGGCTGAATGCCAGCCGTGGCGTCATCCGGACAGACAACGCCACGCAGCTGTCGCGCGCGATCGGCCAGGTGCAGCGCATCCAGACGCGCGCCCAACGCGATGCCCCCACCCTGGGCCTGCTGGTTGAACGCTTTATTCCCGGCGTGGAAGTTGCGCTGGATGGCGTGCTCACGCACGGCGAGTTGAGCGTGCTGGCGGTGTTCGACAAACCCGACCCGCTCGATGGCCCCTACTTCGAAGAAACGCTGTACATCACCCCCTCGCGCCTGCCCGACGCAACCCAGGCTGAACTGGCCGCTGCGGTGCAACGTGCCTGCGACGCCGCTGGGGTAACGGAGGGCGTGATCCACGCCGAGGCACGCATCAACGAGGCCGGCGTGTGGCTGCTCGAAATTGCGCCGCGCGGCATCGGCGGGTTGTGCGGGCGCATGCTCACGGCCACGCTCGGCATGGGGTCGGCTGAAATCGTGCTGCGCCATGCCGCGGGCTTGCCGTTGCCGTCCCGGACGAATGCGGATGCGGCCGGCGTGATGATGATTCCGATTCCAGTCAGGGGGATATTGCGGGGCGTGGACGGCGTGTCCGCTGCGCTGGAAGTGCCGCACATCAGCGGCATCGAAATCACCGCCCAGCCGGGTCAAGTAATGGCGCCGCCGCCCGAAGGCGCAGCCTATCTGGGCTTTATTTTTAGCCGCGCCGCCACCCCCGCCGCCGCAGAAGACGCCTTGCGTGCCGCCCACGCGCTGCTCGATATCCGCATCCAGCCGCTGCTCGAACCATGATGAGCGCGTTCCTCGCCGAGCTCGCTGCCGCCATCAGCCGTTCCAGCGGGGCGCCATTTACCATTCGGAACGCGCAGGCCGTTCATGGCGGCGATATCAGTCAGGCCTTCAAGCTGAGCGATGGCGCGTGTCATTATTTTGTCAAAACCCAAGCCGCCACCCGCCTTGGCTGGTTCGAAGCAGAGGCCGCCGGACTGACTGCGCTGGACGCAGCGCACGCGGTGCGGGTGCCGCGCGTGGTGTGCCACGGCGCGGCGGCCGGACAGGCGTATCTAGTGCTTGAGCATCTGTTGCTGCAACCGCACGGCGACGCCGCGCAGCTCGGCCGGCAACTCGCGCGACAACACCGCGTCAGTGCGCCGCAGTTTGGCGGACCGCGCGACAACTGGATTGGCGCCACGCCGCAGCCGAATGTCTGGCGGGAGAGTTGGGTCGATTTTTGGCGCGATCGGCGGCTGGGATTTCAACTGCGGCTGGCCGCTGAAAATGGGTATGGCGGCGCGCTGCAAACGGACGGCACCGCCCTGATGGCGCAGCTCGACGCGTTGTTTGACGGCTATGCGCCAAGCCCTTCGCTGCTGCACGGCGATTTGTGGGGCGGCAACCATGGCTATCTGGCCGATGGAACGCCGGTTATTTTCGACCCGGCCGTGTATTTCGGCGACCGCGAATGCGACCTTGCGATGACCGAATTATTCGGCGGATTTGCGCCGGAGTTTTATGCGGCCTATCGCGAAGCGTGGCCGCTCGATGCCGGCTATGCGGTGCGTAAAACGCTCTACAATCTTTATCACGTGCTCAACCACGCCAACCTGTTCGGCGGCGGCTATGCTGCCCAGGCGCAACGCATGATCGCGACGTTGCTGGCCGAAATCCGCTATTGATCCGGCACGTATTAAACGGGATTGCATGTGTAGGTCGGCAATACTTTGCCGACAGCCCGCAGCGTGCGTCGGCAAAGTATTGCCGACCTACTCCCTCTCTCGGATAAAGGATGCCGGATCAATAGGGACTGGCTTGCAGCGCCAGCGATCGCAGCGTAGGCACGGCCAGGTCGAAGCTGTCCGCATGGCGCAGCGCGCGCGCCAGCCGCGCCGGTGCCGAGCGGCCGGTGCAGCCGTGTTCCGGGTCGCCATCGAAGGCTTCCAGCATGCCGGCAATCAGCGCGTCGCGGTCGTGCTTCCTGCCGGTGAGCGCATCCTGAATATCCATCACCTCGTTCGCCACCTGACGCGCAAAGTCTTCATGCTGCGCCCATAGCCCGGCCACGGTGCCGCCGGTCTTGAGGCCGGCGATGTTGGTGGTGAGGATGTAGACGTTCTTGCGCACCAGCTCGAACAGCAGTTCATCCCCCGGGGCGACTTCGTGGCACGGCAAGTCGATCGAGGTCAGCGCGCGGCACAACAGCGCAGTGCCCGGCCCGGCAGCGGGCGAGGCAATCAGCGGCTTGGCATCGATGCCCTTTTTCTTCTCGAACCACACCGAGATGACGGTGGGGTCGGTGGTGCCGTGGGCCTGCCAGTCGCGTGGCAGCAGTTCGTTCTGGATCAATGCAGCGCGCGATTTCCAGGTTTCAGGCAAGGCTGCCAGTACCGTATGCAGATCGTTTTCGGTCACCGCCACCAATACCAATTCAGGTGTGGGATGGCGTTGCGACAGTGCGGCCATGTCGTCGTCGCGGTTGACCGGGACGACGGTGCAGCCTGCGCGCAGCAGGCCGCCGGCAAACACGCGCCCGAGCTGGCCGAGACCGATGACGACGACTTGGTTCATGGCCGCCTGCCTTATTCCAGACCCTTGGAATGCAGGTATTCGTCGTAGTTGCCCATATAGAATTCAACACCTTCCGGGGTGACTTCGAGGATGCGGGTGGCGAGGCTGCTGACGAACTGGCGGTCGTGCGAGACGAAAATCAGCGTGCCCTTGAACTGCTCAAGCGCGATGTTGAGCGACTCGATCGATTCCATGTCCATGTGATTGGTCGGTTCGTCCATCACCAGCACGTTGTGGCGGCCGAGCATCAGTTTGCCGTAGAGCATGCGGCCCTTTTCGCCGCCGGACAGCACGCGCACCGATTTCTTCACGTCGTCGCCCGAGAACAGCAAGCGCCCGAGGATGCCGCGCAGCACCTGCTCGTCGTCGCCCGGCTGGGTCCACTGGTGCATCCAGTCGGTGAGGTTGAGGTCGCTGTCGAAGTCGCTGACGTGGTCCTGCGAGAAGTAGCCGACGTTGGCGTTCTCGCTCCAGCGCACCTCGCCGAATTGCGGCGTCAGCTCGCCCATCAGCAGCTTCATCAGCGTCGATTTGCCGACGCCGTTGCCGCCGATGACGGCCATTTTCTCGCCGGCTTCCAGCGAAAAGCCGAGGTTGGTGAACAGCGGCGCATCGCCGTAGCCGAACTTGAGGGCCTCGACTTCGAGCGCGCGGCGGTGCAGCGCCTTCTCGGGCTCGAAGCGGATGTAGGGGTTCTGCCGCGAGCTGGGCTTGAAGTCCTCGATCTTGATCTTGTCGATCATCTTCATGCGACTGGTGGCCTGACGCGCCTTCGACTTGTTGGCCGAGAAGCGGCGCACGAATTCCTGCAGTTCGGCCACCTTGTCCTTGGCCTTGGCGTTGGTGGAGGCCTGACGTTCCTTGACCTGCGCCGAGGCCAGCATGTAATCGTCGTAGTTGCCGGGGTAGGTCTTGATGGTGCCGTAATCGAGGTCGGCCATGTGGGTACAGACCTGGTTCAGAAAGTGGCGGTCGTGCGAGATGACGATGATGGTCGCCTTGCTCTCGTTCAGTATTTCTTCGAGCCAGCGGATGGTGTTGATGTCGAGGTTGTTGGTCGGCTCGTCGAGCAGCAGGATGTCGGGGTTGGAGAACAGCGCCTGCGTCAGCAACACGCGCAGCTTGAAGCCGGGTGCGATCTCGCTCATGGGGCCGTTGTGCTGCTCGATGGGGATGCCGACGCCCAGCAATAATTGACCGGCGCGCGCTTCGGCGTCGTAACCGCCCATCTCGCCGAATTTGGCTTCGAGCTCGGCGGCATGCAGGTAGTCTTCCTCGGTCGCCTCCGGGTTCATGTAGATGGCGTCTTTTTCCTGCATCACCCGCCACATTTCGGCATGGCCCTGCATCACCACGTCGAGTACGCGCTGCTCTTCGTAGCCGAACTGATCCTGGCGCAACCAGGCCATGCGTTCGCCGGGATCGAGCGAGACGTTGCCGGAAGTCGGCTCCAACTCGCCGGCGAGGATTTTCATGAAAGTGGACTTGCCGCAGCCGTTGGCGCCGATCAGGCCATAGCGGTTGCCGTCGCCGAACTTGACGTTGACGTTTTCGAACAGGGGCTTGGCGGCGAATTGCAGGGTGATGCTGGAAGCGGTAAGCACGGAGAAATCCCGGAAAATCGTGGAAAACAGGAGATTTTAACAGTTTTTGGCCTGCCTCCTGTGTGCGCCCGCTTGCGCGAAGCAGGACGCTGTCAGAATGTCTCAGGGGCCAAGCGCTGGATGGTTGAGAATCGGACGGTCGAGGTAATAGCCCTGCACCAGATCGACCCCAAACCGGCGCAGCAGGGCGAGAGTCGGGCCATCTTCGACGTATTCGGCCACCACCGATTTGCCGAGCCCGAGCGCCACGCTGACCATGGCCTGCACGAATATCTGGTTGTCGTGATCGTTGGCGAGGTCACGAATGAAAATGCCGTCGATCTTGATTGTGTCGACATCCAGGTGTTTGAGATAAGCAAATGACGCGAAGCCGACGCCAAAGTCGTCAAGGCATACGCCGCACCCCATCTGGCGGAGCGCTTCTATCATGCGCTGCGCATCATGAAGATCGGAAACCGCCGCGGTTTCCGTGATTTCCACGATCAGCCGGCTGGGCTTGACGTCGCTTTCGCGTATGGCGTCACCGATGTACTGGGGCAGACTGGGCTCGGACAGGGAGCGCCCCGATATGTTGATCGCGATAGACGGGATGGCCGGATTTTGGGACAACATGCGCAGCACTTCGCGGATCACCCAGCGATCGATATCGAGAATGCGTCCGCTTTTTTCAGCGGGCGGAATGAAGTGGCCCGGCATGATGAGTTCTGCAGGATTACGTTCATCGGTCATCCGGATGAGCGCTTCCAGGTGGGATAGCTCGCTGTCTTCCGACCGGTATACGCCCTGGAAATGCAGCTGGAACAAGCTTCTGTCGAGGGCATTGCTGATGCGCTCGCCCCACGATAGCCGGCTGCGCATTTCGGTATCTGCTGCAATATTCGAACGGAAAACGCGCCAGGTATTCTTGCCGGAGTCCTTGGCCTGATACATGGCGATGTCAGCGCGCGCGACCAGGTCATCGGCATCAATGGCATGCTCCGGATAGTAGGCAATGCCCAGACTGGTGGTGGCGCGCAGGCTTTGTCCCTCGAAACGGAAGGGAATCTGTGCCACGGCGCGCACCACGCGGTCGGCCAGGGCCTCGGCTTCGTTGCCGTGAACGCCGGGCAAGAGCAGGGCGAATTCATCGCCCCCCAGGCGTGCCAGCACCTCGTTGCGGCGAACCAGTGCGCCCACTTCACCGGCCACCCGGATCAGCAGCGCATCGCCGGCACGATGGCCGTAGCTGTCATTGATGGTCTTGAATTCGTCGAGGTCGAAAAACATCACCGCGCACGTCATTTGATGACGGTCACATTCCAGCATGGTGCGCGCCAGTTCCTGCTGGAATCGATGGCGGTTGTACAAGCCGGTCAGTGCGTCGCGTTCAGCCAGATACACCAGCTGCTCCGCGGTTTGGCGTTCGCGGGTGATGTCTTCGTAAATCCACAAATGGCCGATAAAGCGGCCTTCGCGGTCGCGCACCGGGTAATCGAGTTCGGTGATGACGCGTCCATCGGTCATCTGGATTTCGTAGCTATCGGACAGTTCCCGGGTTTCCAGCACCGACATCAAATGCTTCGAAAAATGGTCGGGACGCGCCAGTGACGAGGACGACTGGACCAGAACATCCCGTGCAGGCTGCCCGATCAGGCTTTTTCCCCCCTCGATCAGCCACATGCGGCTGAACGAGGGATTGTGGTAGAGCACAAGGCCATCGGCGGCAACAAACAGAATGCCCAGATTCATCGCCGACAACAGCGAGACCAGCCGGGCGCGCTCCTGCTCGGTTTCTTCCAGGTATTTGCCCTGCAGGGTTTCCGCAATACGGAGTTCCTTGATGGCCTGACGCAGGTTGGCTTCAGTGGACTTCAGGTCGTCGATGCTGTGGATGCTGGCGCGGATGCCCTGATAGTTCCCGTTATGGTCTTTGATCGGTTGCCAGTTTGCCAGGGCCCAGAAATGGCCACCGTCCTTGCGGCAGATACGAAGAGCATAGCCTTGTCCGGACGAGCCGCGTAATGCCTGGCGCAGGATGAAATCAGCTTCTGCCCGGCCTTCCGGATGGATGAGGTCTAATGGAAAATGCTGTTGCATCATGCATTCGCCAACGGTATATCCCAGCATGCGCTCGACCGATGGGTTGATCCATAACAGCTTGCCTTCGGGTGACAGCCAGAATTCCAGATCATGCGTGTAGTCGGCGATGGCGTGAAAGCGTGCCTCGTTATCGTGGGCGCGTTCAACGCTGAAGCGGACTGATTCGGCCATCCGGTTGAAGGTTTGGACCAGTTGGCCCAGCTCGTCTTTTCCTTCGCCCGCTATGAGCACGTCGAGGTCGCCCTGTTCCATGCGTTTGCTGGCGTGGGTAAGCGCTTCAAAGCGACGGATCACCGCGCCGGCCGACAGGGCCAGCAGAATGCCGGTCAGCAGCAGGGCGGCAACGGCAATGATCAGGCTTTGCTGGATATAGCGGCTGCGCGCCTCATGTATGAAGTCGCCCGACAAGACCAGGGCGACTTCGCCATAGCGCTGGCCAGCCAGTCCAATCGGCTGCACCCGGCGGAAATCGGTTGCGGTGTCGCCGCTTCCGGTCTGGTGAACGACGCGGTTGTTGCGGTCGCGCACCTCGATCATTTTCAGGCCGCCGTCGCGCCGCAGGGACTCGACGATGTCGCGTACGCTGGTGTCGTCCTGTTGCGTCAGGGGCGTAAACAGGGCCGCTTCCAGGGTTTTTGCGGCTTCCTCCACGCGATGCTCGGCCTGTTCCTGCATGGCCTGGGTGGTGAGTTGCACCCCGTTGACGATCAGGAAACTCAGCATCGCGGCTTCCACCGCCAGCGCGGCGAGGACGAGCTTGTAGCGTAACGAGAGCCGCTCCAGCCATGCCTTCATCGGGTCATCCGCAACATGTCCTGCACCTGCAATGCGTAGGGGCGGAAGGCCTGCAATTCGCGGCTATCCACAGTGGCGAAGCCAATGTGACCGCCGTGCTGCATGAAGGCCTGCCCCTCAGGGGTGGCGGCAAAACTCAGCAGTGCGCGGCGCACGGCTTGCGCCTCGGCGTCGCGCAGGCGCGGGTGAGTGAGGTACATCAGGCCTGACAAGGGCGGCGTTTCGATGAACACCCGCACCTGTTGGCGCAATTCCGGGGTCATCAGACTGTAGCTGGGCAGCCCCAGCATGGCAGCGTCTGTGCGCCCATTGATGACCTGCATCACGGCGTTGATGTGGGTGCCGGACGCCGTTGTCTGGTAATCGGTGCCTGGCCTGAGCCCATGCGTAGCCAGTTCGGTCTGGATGGCCAATACCACCACGGCGAGGGGATCGGGGATGGCGATGGTGCGGCCGCGTAACGCCTCCGGCGCATCAAACGGCGAATCGGACTTGACCACCAGCAGACCGCGCACCGGCTGGGCATATTTCAGCAGCGGCCGGTAACCGGCATCCTGTCGCGCCAGCCAGGCCAGGTGCGGTGCGGTCAGCAGGATGTCGTATTCGCCCTGGCGGGTGCGTTCTGCAAAGGTCTTGAAGTCGCGCGCGCTGTAGATGACGACCCGCCGCTGCAAGTGTTTTTCCAGCATATCGGCAAGCGGGCGGTAAATCTCGACGATCTGCCGTGCCGTCAGACTGGGGAAAATACCGAATACCAGCGGCTTGTCCGCGCCGAAAGCGGTTGGGATACCCATGGCCAGCAGCAGCAAGATTCCGGGCAGGGCGCCGAGCCTGAATTTCAGCGTGCGGCGTAACGGGATTGTGCGCGGCGAGTGCAGACCGGCCAGCAGTTTATTGCCGGCGGCATGGGCGAGCGCATGAAGGAGGCGGCGGGGAAGGCCCCGCCTCCGGGCAAGTGAACGCAACGTCTTTATTCCTTGTTCACAGCGATTTTTGCAGTACTTTTGATTTGCGGTTGTAGTTGTATAGCGCCTGTTTGCTCTTGGGTAGATTGCTCAGGCTGCTATCGACAAAGCCGCGTTCCTCGAACCAGTGTTCGGTGCGTGTGGTCAGTACAAATAATTGTTTGAACCCCAGCTTTTTGCCATTTTTCTCGGCTTCTTCCAGCAGCAGGTCGCCAAAGCCCCGCCCGCGGAAATCCTCGGATACCGCGAGACAGGCCAACTCGGCCGCCTGCTCTTCAGGGAAGGGATAAAGCGCCGCGCAACCGGCAATCACGCCGTCGGATTCCAGCACCAGAAAGCGTTCAATTTCCATTTCCAGCAGCTCGCGCGAACGCCGTACCAGAATGCCCTCGCGTTCAAGCGGTTCGATCAGGCCGAGAATGCCTCCCACATCGTTGATGGTGGCCGCGCGCAGGGTTTCCAGTGGCGCCGGCGTGATGAGCGTGCCCACCCCTTCGCGGGTAAAGAGTTCGGACAGCAGGGCGCCGTCGCGGTGGCGGCTGATGAGATGTGCGCGCCTTACTCCCTGCGTGCAGGCAGTAATCGCGCAGGGCAGGTAATAGGTCACATCTTCAGGCAGCTTGCGCGCCTTGCCCTGGCCCGCCTTTTCGAGCACCTTGCGCGCCTCGTTGACGGTGAGAGCGTTATGAATCTTGCGTCCTTTGTCCGGCACCCCTTCCGTGTCCATCAGAAAAATCAGCTTGTCTGCGGCCAGTTCGACCGCAGCTTGCGTCGCCACATCTTCCAGGCTGAGGTTGAATATTTCGCCGGTTGGAGAGTAGCCGATGGGTGATAGCAGCACGATGTCGTGCTGGTCGAGACGCCGCCGGATCGCCGCCGCGTCGATTTTGCGCACCTCGCCGGTGTGCAGTAAATCTATCCCCTCGCGCACGCCCAGGGGCTGCGCCGTCACAAAATTACCGGAGGCGACCCGGATGCCGGCACCGGCCATCGGCGTGTTGGCCAGCCCCAGCGACAACAGGGCTTCAATTTCGACGCGTACCGTTCCAGCCGCTTCCTTGACACAGGCAAGCGCGGCATCGTCGGTTACGCGAAGCCCTCCTACGTACCGGATCGCCGTTCCATTCTCGGTCAGTCGCGCTTCCACTTGCGGTCGCACGCCGTGTATCAGGACCAGGCGGACCCCCAGGCTGTTCAGTAGATTGACATCGTGCGCCAGTTGCACAAATCCATTGTCGGCCACCAGCTCACCGCCGAAGGCGATGACGAAGGTTTTGCCACGAAAGCCGTGAATATAAGGTGCGGCGGAGCGGAACCAGTGAACGAAATCGTTGTTGTCTTTCAAAGGAATGTCCTGATCTGGGCGAATTTATAGGGCTGTCAACATGCAAGGATACCGAAAACCCCCCGGCTATGCAGGGCACGCGCAAAACGCCCGATAAAAAATGGAATAAGTTGGATAGGCGACACGTCTCACTATCCGCAAGTCAATTGTTACTGTATTGCCAGCTTGATACCCGATTTATCATGGGCGTGACTTTAAGGCACGGACTGTGTATCGGACTTTAAGTGTGTTGTTAACCGTTTTTCACCAACCTGAAGGAGACTTAATAATGAAATTCATGAACAAGCTTATGGGCGCAGTTTTGGGTAGCGCTATGGTTTTGGGCGCAATGGCGCTGCCGACAACCGCTGTTGCACGCGATGCCCTGGTCACACCGAAACTGGTCATTCAGGTCAGCGACAGCGATCCGGCTTACTGGAACCTGGCGCTGAATAACGCCAAAAACGTGCAGAAAGACCTGAAGGGCGCCGTGATCGAAATCGTGGCTTATGGTCCGGGCATCGGCATGCTGAAAGCCGACTCCGTTGTAGCCAATCGCATCAGCGAAATGGCCGATTCGGGGATCAAGATGGTGGCTTGCGGCAACACCATGCGTGGTCAGAAGCTGGTCAAGGAAGACATGAATGCCAGCATAAATTACGTTCAGGCGGGCGTAGTGGAAATCATGGACCGTCAAGCCGATGGGTATTCCTACATTCGCCCGTAATTGGGGCGGACAAAAAAAACCGGGCCGCGGCCCGGTTTTTTTGTGTCCATTGTTTGCTTATTGATCCGGCATGCATTAAACAGGATTGCATGTGTAGGTCGGCAATACTTTGCCAGCAGCCAGCAGCCAGCAGCCAGCAGCCAGCAGCCAGCAGCCAGCAGCCAGC
>JADMKH010000298.1 GCA_018780025.1 Thiobacillus sp. | reverse complement strand
TGGCCTGCGGCTGTGCGGGACACGTTCGGGGGAAACCGCGTATTTTACGCGGAAAGGGCGGGTTGACTCAAGCTTGTTGCGTGTTAATTAAACGGCGCGGCACCAGCTGACCAGCGTCTGCATCGGCCAGACCAAGGAAGCGGTTTGTGGCCGTATACACGCGCATCAATCCTGAATCGACTGTCGAATAGCCAACGTTGCGACCCTGGCATAGGGAAGCAGCATCCGACTCGTCGAGATGCACGGCGGGTAAATGTGCCACCAGGTAATCCGCTGGTTGGAGCAGGGTTTGCCGGTCGTTGGGTTCAAGCGCCTCCAGATCGGCCAATGCATGGGCCTGCTCCAGCCTGAATCCGCCCGCTGCGGTACGCGTCAATGCGGTGAGGTGCGCGCCGCAACCCAGCGCTGCGCCGATATCCTGCGCCAGGGTGCGGATGTAGGTGCCGGCTGTGGATTGAACATCGAGCACCACGCGCGGCGGGGCGCATTCGATCAGTTTCAGTGAGCGGATCGTGACCTTGCGGGCGGGGCGCTCGATTTCGATTCCGGCGCGGGCGTATTCGTACAGTGGGCGGCCCTGATGCTTGAGCGCCGAATGCATGGGCGGGATTTGCTCGATTTCGCCCATGAAGCGCGGCAGCACGGTGAGGATGTCGTCGCGGCTGACGTTCACCTCGCCGGTGCTGAGTATTTCGCCCTCCGGATCGCCGGTGGTAGTGGTAACGCCGAGCTGCATGACCGCACGATAGTGTTTGTCGGCTTCAAGCAGGTAAGCTGAAAACTTGGTGGCTTCGCCGAAACACAGCGGCAGCAGGCCATCGGCGAAGGGATCGAGGGTGCCGGTGTGCCCCGCCTTTTTGGCGTTGAGCAACCACTTGGCCTTTTGCAGTGCGGCGTTGGAGGTGATGCCAACCGGCTTGTTCAGCAGCAGCACGCCATTGATGGATTGTCGCGCGGGCTTCACTCGTCTTTCGGGTGTTTGGCGTCTTCTGCGATGGCCGATTCGATCAGTTGACTGAGCTGTATGCCACGTTCAACCGAATGGTCATACACGAAGCTGAGCTTGGGCACCACGCGCAACTGCATGCGATGCGACAACTGGGTGCGCAGAAAACCGCTGGCGCGTTTGAGGCCTTCCAGACAGGCTTCGTGCTCGGCCTGGCCGCCCAGCGTGGTGAAGAACACCTTGGCGAACTCCATGTCGCGGTTGACCTCCACCTCGGTGATGGTCAGCATGCCGACGCGCGGGTCCTTCACTTCCTGCCGGATCAATTCCGGCAGTTCGCGCTGGATCTGGTCGGCGACGCGGCGGGCGCGGGGAAAGTCTTTGGGCATTTGCTAGGGGTCAGGATTGGGGGGCAGGATTCAGAGTGGAGCTGGGCTATTGAATTTAAGCGCGCGGCGGAGCCGCGCACCAACCCTGAATCCTGGCTCCTGGTCGATCACAGTGAACGCGCGATTTCCACGATTTCAAATACTTCCAGCTGGTCGCCTTCCTGGATGTCGTTGAAGTTCTTCAGGCTCAAGCCGCACTCGAAGTTGGATTTTACTTCCTTGACGTCGTCCTTGAAGCGCTTCAGGGAATCAAGCTCGCCCTGATGGATGACGACGTTGTTGCGCAGCACGCGGACTCCCGCATTGCGTTTCACCACGCCATCGAGCACGTAGCAACCGGCAATGGTGCCGACCTTGGAAATCACGAAGACCTGGCGGATTTCCACGGTACCGATCACGGTTTCGCGTTTTTCGGGTGCCAGCATGCCGGACAACGCAGCTTTCACCTCATCCACCGCTTCGTAGATGATGTTGTAGTAGCGCAGGTCGACGCCATTGGCCTCGGCCAGCTTGCGGGCTGAGGCATCGGCCCGCACGTTGAAACCGATCAGGACAGCCTTGGAAGCCAGCGCCAGGTTGACGTCGGATTCGGTAATGGCGCCTACACCGCTATGGATGATGTTGACCTTGACTTCGTCGGTGGACAGCTTGGCCAGCGCGTGCGCCAGACCTTCGTAAGAGCCTTGCATGTCGGCCTTGAGGATGATGGGCAGTTGCTGCACTTCGCCTTCGCCCATCTGATCGAACATCGACTCCAGCTTGGCTGCCTGTTTCTTCGCCAGTTGCACATCGCGGAACTTGCCCTGACGGAACAGCGCAATTTCGCGCGCCTTGCGTTCGTCGGGCAGCACCATCATGTCTTCGCCAGCACGCGGCACGTCGGACAGACCCTGGATTTCGACCGGGATGGACGGGCCCGCTTCGGTGACCGTATTGCCGGCTTCGTCGAGCATGGCACGGACGCGGCCGAAAGCCTGGCCGGCCAGCACCATGTCGCCGCGACGCAGCGTGCCGGACTGCACCAGCAAGGTCGTTACGGGGCCTTTGCCCTTGTCCAGTCGGGCTTCGATGACGATGCCCTTGGCCGGGCCTTCCACATGCGCCTGCAGTTCAAGCACTTCGGCCTGCAGCAAAATAGCGTCGAGCAGGCCATCAATATTGGTATTGGCTTTGGCCGAAACTTCGATGAACTGGGTATCGCCGCCCCATTCTTCAGGGGTTACGCCTTGCGCCACCAGTTCCTGGCGAATGCGCTCGGGGCTGGCATCGGGTTTGTCGATCTTGTTCACCGCCACCACCAGCGGCACACCGGCTGCCTTGGCGTGGTGAATGGCTTCGATGGTTTGCGGCATCACGCCATCATCCGCTGCGACAACCAGCACCACGATGTCGGTTGCCTTCGCACCGCGGGCACGCATGGCGGTAAACGCTTCGTGGCCCGGAGTGTCGAGGAAGGTAATGACGCCTTTCTCGGTTTCGACGTGATACGCACCGATATGCTGGGTGATGCCGCCGGCTTCGCCGCTGGCCACACGGGTGCGGCGAATTGTGTCGAGCAACGAGGTCTTGCCGTGGTCGACGTGGCCCATGACGGTAACCACAGGTGGACGGGTATGTATTTCGTGTTCGGTCGTGTCGCCGTTATCGACAAGGAAAGCTTCCGGCGTATCGAGCGCGGCGGGCTTGCCGATGTGGCCCATTTCCTCGACCACGATGATCGCGGTTTCCTGGTCGAGCACCTGGTTGATGGTCACCATGCTGCCC
>JADMKH010000210.1 GCA_018780025.1 Thiobacillus sp. | reverse complement strand
AAAATACAGTACCCAGTTGAATCCGGGAAAACCCGACCCGACTTAATATCAGAATCACTTGCCCACTGCAACCCATATGACCCTACTCGCGCTGCTTTTTGATGTTGATGGCACCCTTGCCGATACCGAACGTGACGGACACCGTCCCGCCTTCAACCAGGCCTTCCAGGACGCCGGTCTGGACTGGAACTGGGATGTCGCGCTTTACGGCAGACTGCTCGCCGTCACCGGCGGAAAAGAGCGCATGAAGCACTATATCGACAACTTTCGACCGGACTATAGAAAACCGGACAACTTTGATGAACTGGTGGCCGACCTGCACCAAGCCAAAACCCGTCACTACACGGCCCTCGCCGCGCAGGGGGGCATCCCGATGCGGCCCGGCGTCAAACGGCTGCTGAACGAGGCGCGTGCAGCCGGCCTGCGGCTGGGCATTGCCACCACCACCACGCCGGAAAACGTCACCGTGCTGCTGGAACACAGCCTGGGTTCAGGCACCCAGGACTGGTTTGAAGTCATTGCCGCAGGCGATATCGTGCCATCCAAGAAACCCGCACCCGACATCTATCAACACGCGCTGGAGAAAATGGGATTGAATCCAGCCGATTGTCTGGCCTTCGAGGATTCGGAGAATGGCTTGCGCTCCAGCCTGGGCGCCGGCCTGAAAACGCTGGTGACGGTCAACGATTACACGCTGGATCACGATTTCACTGGCGCTTCCGTCGTGCTGTCCGATCTGGGTAATCCCGGCACGCCAAATCGGCGGTTCGCCGGCGCCGATCTCAACCAGCCGTTCGTCGACGTAGCTTATCTACGGGCGCTGCACCAGTCCTGACCCCTAAGGGTTGTGCATCAACGCTGCTTCGAGGGTGTTTTCCAGCAGCGTCGCCACGGTCATCGGC
The DNA here is from genome assembly GCA_018780025.1 of Thiobacillus sp. Taxonomy (GTDB): domain Bacteria; phylum Pseudomonadota; class Gammaproteobacteria; order Burkholderiales; family Thiobacillaceae; genus Thiobacillus. The sequence continues at coordinate 2,203 of JADMKH010000210.1, read as the reverse complement.
CCCACCCCGCCTGGTACCGGGGTAATCCAGCCGGCGCGTTCTTTAGCGGATTCAAAATCGACATCGCCGACCAGTTTGCCATCCAGCAGGCGGTTGATACCGACGTCGATCACGACCGCGCCTTCGCGTATCCAGTCGCCCGGGATCATTTTTGGCCGTCCCACCCCCACCACCAGCACTTCGGCGGAACGCACGAAGCTTTCCAGGTCGCGCGTGGCGCTATGGCACACAGTAATGGTGCACCCCGCCAGCAGCAGTTCCAGGCTCATCGGCCGGCCGACGATGTTGGAAGCGCCGACCATCACCGCATTCTTGCCGCGCAGCTGCTCACCGGTGGCACGCAGCATCGTCATGATGCCGCGCGGCGTGGATGGCCGGAGCGTCGGCATTTTCACCGCCAGACGGCCGATGTTGTAGGGGTGGAAGCCATCGACGTCCTTGTCGGGGCGGATGCGCTCGATCACGGTTTCCGTATCGATATGCGCCGGCAGCGGCAACTGGACCAGGATGCCGTCAATGGCAATATCGGCATTCAACGTGTCGATCAGCGCCAGCAGTTGATCCTGCGTGGTGGCGCTGGGCAGGTCGTGCGACACGCTGGTGACGCCCGCCCGCTCGCATGCCCGTTTCTTGTTGCGCACATACACTGCGGAAGCCGCCTCGTCCCCCACCAGAATCACCGCCAGACCGGGCGCGCGTTTACCCTTCACCTCGCGTTCGGCGACCTTGTCGTGAATCACAGCGAGGATGGTGTCGGCCATGGCCTTGCCGTCTAGAATACGTGCGCTCATCAAGACAACCCAGAAGCAAAAGCGCGATTTTCCCGGAAATCACCCCCTTTACTCAAGCTAAAATTGACCACACCCACTTTGCACCTGTATAGTCTCGCTTCTCCGAAATGCGGCAGGATTGCATGAGTAGAATTTCGGGGTGTAGCGCAGCCCGGTAGCGCGCCTGCTTTGGGAGCAGGATGTCAGTCCAGGATTGTGATTCCTGTTGTCGTGGGTTCGAGCCCCATCGTCCACCCCATCCGATGCCTTAACAAAACAGCCGCTCAGGCTGTTTTGTTTTTTCTGCTGCTGAAGTTTAAAGCAGCGCACCCCATCCCCTCCGTCCTGATTTGCGGCGATTGCAAAAATATCGCCCTGCCGAACGGCTACAACCGGCATTTGCCGCGCCGATGACCAATCGGCGGGTTCCCCCGCATCGATGGCCTGCCCGATCATGCTGCTGCTGGCTTGCCGATCAGCCGTCGGCACAAGGCGTGCGATGGCGCCTTTTGTTCGGTGCCGCACATACAACCATAATAAGCAGGCCTACCCAATGCGTTGGAAAGGGTTGACCCTGTTGTCGAGCAAACCGGTTTTGCTGCGCTGTTTTATGTTTCCTACGGAGACCCTATAAACTCCGCCCGATCACCCCTCGTCAAGGCGCCTGCCAAGGCACCAACCGGCATCACCGGTTTCGATGAAATCACCGGCGGCGGATTGCTGCGTGGCCGCACGGCGCTACTGGTGGGCGGACCCGGTTCCGGCAAGACCCTGTTCGCGCTGCAATTTCTGGTGCATGGCGCACAGGATTGCAAGGAGCCGGGCATCTTTGTCGCGTTTGAGGAAAACGCCAGACGCATCGTGTCCAATGCTGAAAGTTGATGCTGGCGGCGTTGCAGGCCAAGACCAGGGAAACCGGGGTGCGGCGCATTGTGTTCGATGCCCTGGATATCATGCTTGCGCTGCTGCCCGACCCTGCATCGAGAAGGCGGAAGATCTACCGGCTGCATGAGTGGTTATTGGCGCACGAGCTGACGGGCATCATCACCTTGAAGTCCGGGGGAAACGAGCCGGGCGCCGTCAGCCAGCAACCGTTCGGCTTCATGCAATTCATGGTGGACTGCAGCGTGATCCTCAACCACAGCATGGTGCTGGGCGTGTCGCAACGCAATCTGCGCGTGCAGAAGTATCGCGGCTCCAGCTTCGATGAGGATGAATCGCCGTTCGTGATCGGCACCGGCGGACTGGAGGTTGCCGTCGCGCTACGCAATGACGGCCATATTGAATTATTGATCCGGCACGCATTAAACGGGATTGCATGTGTAGGTCGGCAATACTTTGCCGACCTACTCCCTCTCTCGGATAAATGATGCCGGATCAGTAGTGTCCGGTTAAAAGTCATACAAATTCAGCTGGTTATAAAAACCGGTCTG
>JADMKH010000078.1 GCA_018780025.1 Thiobacillus sp. | reverse complement strand
CAGGCTGCCGAAAAAGTGTGTGATCCGTTTCATGGCGCGCTCAATGGAAGAGATAACCATACGGCGTCTGCATCATGCCGCCAACCACGACGATCCAGACGATGGTGATGGGAATGAACACTTTCCAGCCCAGGCGCATGATCTGGTCATAGCGATAGCGCGGGAAGGTGGCGCGGAACCACAGGAACAGGAACAGCACGAACATGACTTTAAGCGCCCACCAGATGAAGCCATCCGGGAGAAAAGAGACCGGCGACAGCCAGCCGCCGAGGAACATCAGCGTGGTGAGCGCGGCGATCAGGATCATGTTGGCGTATTCGGCGAGGAAGAACACGGCGAACGCCATGCCGGAATATTCCACATGGAAGCCCGCGACAATTTCAGACTCGCCTTCAGACACGTCAAACGGGGCACGGTTGGTTTCGGCCACGCCCGCGATCAAATACACCACGAACAGGGGAAACAGCGGCCAGATGTACCACTGGTGCAAGCCGCCCGACTGCCCCTGCACGATGTCGACGAGGTTGAGCGACTGCGAGGCCATCAACACGCCGACCAGCGCGAAGCCCATGGCGATTTCGTACGATACGATTTGCGCAGCCGAGCGCATCGCGCCGAGAAAGGCGTATTTGGAATTGGACGCCCAGCCCGCGATGATCACGCCATAGACGCCCATCGAGGTGATCGCCATCACATACAGCAAGCCGGCATTGATATTGGCCAGCACCAGCGTATCGGTAAACGGAATCACCGCCCACGCCGCCAGCGCGGGCGCAATGGCGAGGATGGGCCCGAGGATGAACAGCCCTTTGCTGGCGCCGGATGGAATGATGATTTCCTTCATCATCAATTTCAAACCGTCGGCAATCGGCTGCAGCAGTCCCAGGTAACCCACGCGGTTGGGGCCGATGCGCACCTGCATCCAGCCGATGACTTTTCTTTCCGCGTAGGTCAGGTAGGCCACGCCCAGCATCAAGGGCACGACCAAGGCCATGATCTTGATCAGCGTCCAGGCGACGGTTTGAATAGCCGCCCAATCCAATTCAATGCCTCCCATCAGACTGGCTCCGCAGTAATGGCGCCAAACATCGGGCCCAGGCTGGCGGTCAACGGATGACCGCTTGGAATACGCACGCAGTTTTCGGGCAGCAGGTCATCGCGCTGAACCTTCAAGGTCAGTGCGCTTGCGGATTGCCGCACGGAGACGCGCCCGTTTTCCTGCAGACCCAGCCTGGCAATCAGGCGACTGTGCATGCGCGCTACCGGCAACGCAGCGTCGAGTGTCATCTGCAGTGCGGGTGAGCGGCGCACCACTGCATCGGTTTGATAGATCGGCACTTCAGCCACCCGCTCCAAACCTTCGATGGCCTGAGGCGGCATCACATTCACGCCGCTGATTTCATTATTCAGGAACGCCTGAACCGAGCCGGTCGGCGTCTCGCCGAGTGCATCGCGGAGCACTTCACTGGAATCGTTGTGGTCGAAGCCAGCCAGGCCCAGCAGGTTGCCCAGCACGCGCAACACTTTCCATGCTGGGCGTGTTTCGCCCAGCGGTTTCACCACGGCGCTGAAGCTTTGCACGCGCCCTTCGGTGTTGACGAAGGTGCCTGACGTTTCGGTCCAGGGTGCAATGGGCAGCAATACATCGGCGTAATCGAGCGACTTGCCCTTATAGGGCGACATCACCACCACAAACTCGGCGGCATTGATGCTGTTCAGCGCGCTGACCGGATCATGGGTATCGAGTTCAGCCTCCACACCCAGCATGAGATAAGCACGCAAGGGCTGGGACAGCATCTGCTGGGCGTTCAGCCCCTGGATGGCAGGCTGACCCAGCGGGCCGCAGCCCGGAACTGCGCCAACGGCCACTGCGCCGACGCTGTTGGCGGCTTCACCCAACACGCCAAAGCTTGCACCCGCCAAACGCGCGACTTCCTGCGCCAGCATGTGTATCTGTGAGTACGTGGGGTGGTGCTGCGCCATATTGCCCAGGAAGACAGCGCGCGTTTCGCCGCCCGCAATGCTTTCGGCCATCCTGCGTGCGACATCGTCGACTACGCTGCCGTTCTTGACGAACGGCGCGGCGCTGTCCGGCACCGGCAGCTTTTTCAGTTCGGCCAGCGCAACGCACACGCCCGCCAGCGCGGCAGCAAGTTGTGAAGGCGCCACAAGGCGCTTGGCGTGCACCTTGCCGAGGAACTCGTCTTCCGCCGCATTGATCAGGTTGAGTTCACCATACCAGCGCACCGATTCGCGAATGCGGTGCGCCATCAGCGGGTGATCCTTGCGCAGATTGGACCCCACCACCAGCATGCGGTTGAGGCGCGACATATAGGTCACCGGCATGCCCAGCCAGAAACCGCCGTGCGCCTTGTCGTCGAGCGAAAAATCAGACTGCCGCAAACGATGGTCGACATTGCCGCTGCCCATGCCGCGCATGATTTTCTGCAGCAGGAACAACTCTTCTGCCGGTCGGTAAGGCGTCGACAATGCGCCAACCTGCTCGGCCGGAATCCCCTTCAATTTGTCCGCAACGAATTCCAGCGCTGCCTGCCAGGTGACTTCGACCCACTGCCCACCCTGCTTGATCATCGGTTGGGTCAGACGCTCGGCGGTGTTCAGACCTTCGTATGAGAATCGATCGCGGTCGGCCAGCCAGCATTCGTTGACGTCTTCGTTCTCGCGCGGCAACACGCGCATCACCTTGTTGTCCTTGACGTGGACTTCGAGGTTGGAACCCAGACTGTCGTGCGGGCTGATCGAATGACGACGTGACAATTCCCAGCTGCGTGCGCTGTAACGGAACGGTTTGCTGGTAAGCGCACCAACCGGGCACAGATCAATGACGTTGCCCGACAATTCGGACGCCACCTGATTGGCCAGAAACGGCATGACTTCGGTGTGCTCGCCCCGCCCGGCCATGCCAAGCTCCATCACGCCGGCAATTTCCTGCCCGAAACGCACGCAGCGGCTGCAATGGATACAACGCGTCATGTCGGTGGCGATCAGCGGGCCGAGGTTTTTTTCAACCACAACGCGCTTTAATTCCTGATAACGCGACGACGAGCCGCCATAGCCCACCGCCAGATCCTGCAGCGTGCATTCGCCGCCCTGATCGCAGATCGGGC
>JADMKH010000260.1:14825-29177 GCA_018780025.1 Thiobacillus sp. | reverse complement strand
CGTTGCCGAAAATCAGCAGGTCGGCCTTGGAGTCCGGCAGCACCGAGCGGCGCACGGTGTCCGACCAGTAATCGTAATGCGCGATGCGGCGCAGGCTGGCCTCGATCGAGCCGATGATCACCGGGGTGCCGGGATAGGCCTCGCGGCAGCGTTGCGCGTAGACGGTGACGGCACGGTCGGGGCGCTTGTTGGGCGCGGCATTGGCCGTGTAGGCGTCGTCGGAGCGGATCTTGCGGTCGGCGGTATAACGGTTGACCATCGAATCCATGTTGCCTGCGGTCACGCCGAAATACAGCGTCGGCTGACCTAGCGTGCGGAAGGCATCCGCCGACAGCCAGTCCGGCTGGCTGATGATGCCGACGCGGTAGCCCTGCGCTTCCAGCAGCCGCCCGACCAGTGCCATGCCGAAGCTGGGGTGGTCGATGTAGGCATCCCCGGTGACCAGGATGATGTCGCACGCATCCCAGCCGAGCGCGGTCATTTCGGCACGCGTCATCGGCAGGAAGGGGGCGGTGCCGAGGCGGGCCGCCCAGTGCTTGCGGTGGGAAAACAGAGCTGGAGTCATGAGGGGATTTTACCCGTGGTTAAAAGCACAGAAGGGAGCCCGGCAGCCCTTCGGCTAGCCCGCCCCCTCCCGGTTGGACGCTGCGAAATGAGACTCAGAGTATGCCCAGCAGTTCCACTTCGAACACCAGCGTGGCGTTCGGCGGAATCACGCCGCCGGCGCCGCGTTCACCGTAGCCTAAAGCCGGCGGGATGGTGAGCTTGCGCTTGCCGCCAACCTGCATGCCGGCCACGCCCTGATCCCAGCCTGAAATAACCTGGCCGCGGCCGAGGTTGAATTCGAATGGGTCGTTACGGTCGACGCTGGAGTCGAATTTGGTGCCGTCGGTGAGCCAGCCGGTGTAATGCACGGAAACGGATTGTCCGGCTGCAGCAGTCGCGCCGTCGCCAACCGTCAGTTCTTCAATGATGAGTTCGCTCATGGGGTTTGTCCTTGGAGGTGAATTTGAAAAAGCAGCGCGTGTCAGGCAATGCAAAACGCGCGACCCGGTATTTTCGCACGTTTGAGCCGATTTTATAAGGAAAATCCTGAGCTTAGCCCTGTGGCGCGGATGCTCATCGCCACTCGGCAGGCAGGTAATACGCGTCGGGGTCGACGTCAATATGGATTTCCTGGACGCTGCTGGCGTCGGGCGGGGCGTCGCGCAATACGATCTGCGGGAAGCTCAGCACGATGGCCACCATGGCAAGCTGGATGAGCAGGAAGGGAATCGCGCCCCAGTAAATATCGGCGGTGCGAATGGATCGGGGCGCCACGCTGCGCAGGTAGAACAGCGCAAAGCCGAAAGGGGGATGCATGAAGGCGGTTTGCATGTTGACCGCGAGCATGACGCCAAACCAGACGGGGTCGATGCCGAGCTTGTAGGCGATGGGGCCGATCAGCGGCACCACGATGAAGGCGATCTCGAAAAAATCGAGAAAGAACGCCAGCGTGAACACCAGCAGATTCACCGCGATGAGAAAACCGAGCACGCCGCCGGGCAGTTGGTTGAATAGATGTTCGACCCAGAGGTCGCCGTCGAGTCCGCGGAAGACGAGCGAGAAAATCGTTGAGCCGATGAGGATGAAGATGACGAAGGTGGTCAGGCGGGTGGTGCTGTCCATTGCCTGCGTCAGCTTGAGTCGGGACAGTCGGCCCCGTCCAAGTGCCAGTAACAGCGCGCCGGCTGCGCCCATGGCGCCGCCTTCGGTCGGCGTCGCGATGCCGAGGAAGATGGTGCCGAGCACCAGGAAAATCAGCACCAGCGGCGGGATCAAGGTGGTGAACACGCGCAGCAACAGCGCCGAGCCGTGCAGGGTGCGCGCGCTGGCTGGCATGGCGGGCGCGGCGTGGGGCTTGAACAGCGTCACAGCGAATACATACGCCAGATACAGGCCCACCATCACCATGCCGGGCAGCAGCGCGCCCTTGTACATGGCGCCGACCGGGACATTGAGCTGGTCGGCCAGCACGATCAACACAATCGACGGGGGAATAATTTGCGCCAGCGTGCCCGATGCGGCAATGACGCCCGTTGCCAGCCGCTTGTCGTAGCCGTAGCGCAGCATCACCGGCAACGAGATCAGGCCCATGGCAATCACCGTGGCAGCAACCACGCCGGTGGTGGCGGCGAGCAGGCCGCCGACCAGGATTACTGCGTAGGCGAGGCCGCCGCGCACCGAGCCGAACAGCTGGCCGATGGTGTCGAGCAGGTCTTCGGCCATGCCGGAGCGTTCGAGGATCAGCCCCATGAAGGCGAAGAAGGGAATCGCCAGCAGCGTGGGGTTGGCGACGATGCCGTAGACGCGTTCGGGCAAGGCTTGCAGCAGCGAGAAATCGAACAGGCCGACAGCGATGCCGATGCCGGCGAACAAAAGGCCGTTGGCGGCAAGCGCAAATGCCACCGGGTAGCCCAGCAGCAGGAACACCACCAGGCCGAGGAACATCAGCGGCGCGATGTTTTTCAGCAGCAGCGCTTCCATCAGACTTCCGTCTCAGGGGCTTCGCGAGGAAGGATGAGGTGTCCGCTGAGGATGCCTATTCGCTTGATCACTTCGGCCAGACCCTGCAGCGCGAGCAGGGCAAAGCCGGCAGGCAGCAGCAGCTTCACCGGCCAGCGCACCAGCCCGCCCGCGTCGGGCGACATCTCGTGTGTTAGCCAGGCATCCAGAAACATCGGCCACGCCAGCCACGCCAGCAACACCGCCATCGGCAGCAAAAACAGCAGGCCACCGAGGAGGTCGATCCAGGCCTGACCGCGCGCGCCGAAGCGGTTGTAGAAAATGTCTATGCGCACATGGCCGTTGTGCTTCAGCGTATAGCCCGCCGCCAAGAGGAACATCGCGCCGAACAGATACCACTGGATTTCCAGCCAGGCGTTCGAGCTTTCGCCGAGCGCATAGCGGGCCAGCGCGTTGCCCGCCGAAATCAGCGTGGCGATGAGCACCAGCCAGATCGACAACCGGCCCACGCGCTCGGTCAGTGCGTCGATCAGGCGGGCGAGGGTAAGCAAGGCGTTCATAGTGCGCCTGCCTCCTTGAGAAATGCCGCGAGTCGTTCGGCGACCTGGCGGTAGCCGGCTGCGTTGGCGTGGATGGGATCGGATTTAAGACGATTGTCTTTTAATACGTCGTTAAACGCATCGCGCTCAAGCGGTAGTTTCATGTCTTTGGCAACCCGGGTGTAGAAATCCGGTGCGCCGCCGAAAAGCTTCGGTTCGGGCACGCCGATCAACACCACGTTGGCGCCGCTGGCGCGGATGGTCTGCACCAGCAGGCGCAGATTGTTTTCGGTGCTGGCTGCGGATTGCCTTTTCAGCATGTCGTTGCCACCCAGGCACAGCAGCACCAGGCGCGGTTTGTATTCGGCCAGCACCTCGGGCAGACGCTGCAAACCCGAGGACGTGGTGTCGCCGGGCACGCCGGCGTTGATGACCGTGCGGCCGGTGAGTGTCGCCAGCACCGCAGGGTAAGCTGTTGCTTCGCTTGCACCGGTGCCGTGGGTGAGGCTGTCGCCAAAGGCGACGATGATATCGTGCGGGCTGAGCCTGGGCAGCGTCGGCGCGCGCTCGCACGCGGCGAGCAGTAAAGCAAAACAAACCGCAAAGATAAAGCGGCTCATCACAAGGTTTCTCCGATCCACTACGGGCTGAAGCCCGTGTGGAGTCGTATGTGCTGCCAGCATTTAGTTGCCTGCCACCGTCATCCTGTCGATCAGAATCGAGCCGACCTGCTTGGAGCTGCGCCGCTCGATATCGGTGCCGATGTCGACGATGCCCTTGAACATGGTGGCCAGGTTACCGGCGATGGTGATTTCCTCGACCGGATATTGAATCTCGCCGTTTTCCACCCAGAAACCGGCGGCGCCGCGCGAGTAGTCGCCGGTGACCATGTTGGCGCCGGAGCCGAGCAGTTCGGTGACCAGCAGGCCGCTGCCCATCTGTTTCAACAGGCCATCGAGGTCGTGTTCGCCGGGGGTGACGATGAGATTGTGGCTGCCGCCGGCGTTGCCGGTCGTCGTCATGCCCAGCTTGCGGGCCGAATAGCTCGACAGGAAATAGCCCTGCAGCACGCCGTCTTTGACGATGTCGCGCTCCAGGCAGGCGACGCCTTCGCTGTCGAAGGGTGCGCTGCCGAGGCCGTTCGGGATGAAGGGCTGCTCGCGGATTTGCACCCGCGGCGCAAACACCTGCTGGCCCAGGCTGTCGAGCAGGAACGACGATTTGCGGTACAGGCTGCCGCCGGAAACTGCCGCGACGAAGTTGCCGATCAGGCCAGTGGCGATCTGCGCTTCGAAGATGACCGGGCAGGTGCGGGTGTCGAGCTTGCGGCCGTTGAGCCGCCGCATCGTGCGCGTGCCGGCGATGCGGCCCACGACTTCGGGGGCATCCAGGTCGTTGGCATTGCGCGCGCTGGTATACCAGTAGTCGCGCTGCATCGCGCCGCGGTCCTCGCCGATCACCGCGACCGACATGCCGTGGCGCGACCCCGCATAGCCGTTGCAGAAACCGAGGCTGTTGGCGTAGATGAAATGCGAGGTGTGGCAGTTGACGCCCGCGCCTTCGGAGTTGGTCAGCCGTTTGTCGATCGCCAGCGCCGCGGCTTCGCAGGCACGGGCACGTTCGGCCGCTTCTTCCACGGTCAGCGACCAGGGGTGGTAGAGGTCAAGATCGCGGATGTCCTGAGCGACCTTGTCGGCATCCGGCAGGCCGGCGCAGTCGTCCTCGGCGGTATAGCGGGCGATGGTCATCGCCTTTTCGACCGCGCTTTTCAGCGCCGCTTCCGACAAATCGGAGGTCGAGGCGTGACCACGGTGCAGGCCGATGTGGACGGTGACCCCCGCGCCTTTGTCCTTGTTGTATTCGATGGTCTCGATTTCACCCTGACGCACGCTGACGTTCTGGCCGACGCCTTCGGAGATCTCGGTGTCTGCAGCGGTGGCGCCCAGTTGGGTGGCGTGCCCGATCACGAGTTGAGACAGGGCAATGAGCTGGTCGCGGGTATAGCTGAATTGGGAGCGGGACATAGTGAATTTACAAAAGGTGGAGGGCGCGAATACGCTTTTCTGGGGCTAGAAACTACAATGGTGATAATAACAGTAACCGAAAGTCCCGCCGTGCGCCTGATTGACCCCGATGCAGAGTTAGAGTTTGACCCCGATGATGTCTACGATGGCCCCAGCAAAAGCCAGCAAAAACGCGATGTAGAAGCGCTGCAGGCGCTTGGCGAAGAACTCGTCAAGCTTCCTGATTCGCAATTCAAGCGCATGGAACTGCCGGACGATCTGCGGGCAGCTGTCGCAGCCTGCCGCAAGATCACCCAGAATGGCGCGCTGCGACGGCAAAAGCAATATATCGGCAAGATCATGCGGCATATCGATGCGGCGCCGATTCAGGTGCAGCTCGACGTCTTCAATGGGGTGTCGGCAGAGGCAAACCTCAAGCTGCATCAGGCTGAAAAATGGCGCGACAAGCTCATTGCCGACAATGAAGCCCTGACGCTATTCCTCAATAGTTTTCCCGACACAGATGTCACCCATCTGCGCCAGCTCATTCGCAATGCGCGCGACGAAGCAGCACACAGCAAGCCGCCCAGGTCTTTCCGGGAGATTTTTCGGGTGGTTCGCGCGGCCATCGAAACAAAATAATCCGAAGAGGGGGCGGCCTGGGGGCGCCAGAAAAAGCGTCTTGAGCCTGCCTGTTTTGATTGTCGCAGGGCTATTCGGGCTGTATCCGGTTCTATCGGTACAGTAGCAGCAATTCCTGCGGGTACCCGTTGAGCCTGGCCCCGCAGCGCTCGATGCTCACCGTGAAGTCTCAAACCGTGGAGCCTTTCCCATCCGTTTCTCCAGGACAGCATGAAAGCATGAGCCCAACGCCTGAACTTCAGAAAAGCCGGATGCGCCAGTGAGAGGATGAGAATGAAAACAAACCTGGAATTGCTGACCCGTATCCGGGCCGCTTACACGCTGGGCATGGGCCTGTTGATCGCGGCTGTGATTGGCGCTTATTTTCTGGTCGATACCCGTATCCATAAGCGTGAACAGGATGCGGCCCTGATTTATTCGGTTGCGCAGCAGCGCATGTGGTCGCAGCGTATCCTGCTGCTGGCGACTCGGCTCGCTTCCCCTGATGACGCAGCAGGGCGCGATAAAAGTCGCGAAGACCTGAACACTGCGTTGGCCGAAATGCGGAAAAGCCATCAAGCTGTTCAGGCTGCGCTGCAGGACCCCGACGCCCGGAAATCGTTCGCCGAAGTCAATGCGCTCTACTTCGACGGCCCCGCGTCAATCAACAACCAGGTGCAGGCTTATCTGATCGGGATCGAACGGGTTGCCGCCTTGCGTAGCGATCGTCTGATAGCCAATGCACTGGCACCTGACTCGTCCTTACGCAAGCAGGCCAGAAATCTGTTGCGGGGGTTTCAGACTGCAGTGCAAGTGACGGTCGAGGACAGCCGAAACCAGGTAAAGTCGCTCCAGCGGCTTTACCGCGCGTTGGTTGCTGGCACCGTGCTGCTGGCCCTGGCGTTGGTATTCCTGGTGTTTCGCCCGATGGAACAGCGCATCCTGCGCGAACGTACCCTCCTGCGCGACATGAACGCCAGGCTGGAGGACTTGGCGGAGAAGCGTGCGGCTGAACTGATGAGAAGCGAGGTACGTGCCGAAGGGGTGCTGAACACGGTGCTCGATGGCATCATCACCATCGACGGGCGCGGCATCATTCAGTCATTCAATCCCGCTGCGGAACGCTTGTTTGGCTATGCAGCCAGGGCGGTCATTGGTCAGAACGTCAAGATCCTGATGCCTGAGCCCTATCACAGCGAGCACGATGGCTACTTGCAGCATTACGCCGATACCCGCGAAGCCCGCATCATCGGTACGGGCCGTGAAGTCACCGGCAAGCGGCGCGACGGCAGTACCTTCCCGATGGAACTGGCGGTGAATGAATTCGAGAAGGGAAGTGGCAAGGGCTATGTCGGCATCGTGCATGACATCACCGAGCGCAAACAGGCCGAAGCCGAATTGCGCGCCGTGACGGCGATGCGTCAGGCCATCCTCGATAGCGCCAACTTTTCCATCATCGCCGCCAATCCAGAAGGGGTGATCACCGTCTTCAACGCGGGGGCGCAGCGCATGTTGGGTTATACCGCGGAAGAGGTCGTGGGCAAGCTCACCCCGGCGGCGATACATGTTCCGGATGAAGTCGTGGCGCGCGCCAGGGCTTTGTCCGACGAGTTGGGAAAAACAATCGAACCCGGATTCGAGGCGTTTGTGGTCAAAACGCGGGACGGCATGCCCGATGAAAACGAGTGGACCTACGTCCGCAAGGATGGCAGCACCTACCCGGTCCTGTTGTCGGTTACCGCCCTGTTCGATGCGGCGGGCGCGATTTATGGCTATCTGGGTATTGGCTACGACATCACCGAACGCAAACGGATGGAATTGATGAAGCGTGAATTCATTTCCACGGTGAGCCACGAATTGCGTACGCCGCTTACTTCCATTCGTGGCGCGCTGGGACTGGTGGCGGGCGGCGCCACCGGTGCACTGCCCGACAAAGCCAAAGAGTTGATCAATATTGCCAGCACTAACTGCGACCGCCTGGTGCGGTTGATCAATGACATCCTGGACATGGAAAAGATCGAGTCCGGCAAGATGGTCTTTGACATGAGGCTGCTCGATCTGCCTGCGCTGGTGAACGAAACCATCGCTGCCAACCAGGCTTATGCGGCCCAGCATCAAACGGCGATTGTGGTCGATGGCGAATTGCCGGACCTGCGTGTGATGGGTGACCGTGACCGCCTGATCCAGGTGATGACCAATCTGCTATCCAATGCCGCCAAATTCACGCCTCCGGGCGGCAGCGTGCATGTCAGTCTTGAGCAGCGGGGGGCGTATGCGCGCATTGCTGTGCGCGATGAAGGGCCGGGCATCCCGGAGGAATTCCAGTCCAGACTGTTCCAGAAGTTCAGTCAGGCAGACTCCTCCGATACCCGTAAAAAAGGCGGGACGGGATTGGGCCTGAGCATCACCAAGGCGATTGTTGAACATCTCCGTGGGCGTATCAGCTACCAGACGGAAAAGAATAAGGGCACCACGTTTTTTGTGGACTTGCCGCTGCAAGCTGCGGCGATGGAAATCAGCCAGAAGCAGGGTCCACGCATCCTGATCGTCGAGGATGACCCGGATATCGCCAAGCTGATCAGGCTGATACTCGAGCAGCAGGGCTATGCGGCAGACACCGCAGGGAGCGTTCCCGAGGCACGCGAACGCCTGGCCGCCGCGACTTATGCAGCGATGACGCTCGATCTGCTTTTGCACAGGGAAAGCGGGATCGGTTTTTTGCAACAGCTGCGCAGCAATCCGGAAACCGCCGCACTGCCGGTGATTGTGGTGTCGGCCGTGGCCGATGAAGGGCGCAAGCTGCTGGAAAATGCAGCGGTGTTGTCGGTGCTCGACTGGCTGGAGAAACCCATTGATGAGCCACGTTTGTTACAGGCCGTATCGCGCGCGGTGAAAAGCGGGCCCCGCAAGGGGCGGCGGGTTTTACACGTGGAAGACGACCTGGACATTGCTGCTATTGTTCGTGCCATGCTGGAAGGGGTGGCTGACATCGAGTTGGCCGATTCGCTGGACGCTGCGCGTGACCGACTCGGCATGGGGGATTATTCGCTGGTGATTCTCGACATCGGCCTGCCCGATGGTTCGGGACTGGATCTGCTGCCGCTGCTGAATGCAGCAGAGCCGCCGATACCGGTGCTCGTGTTTTCGGCTCAGGAAGTGGATGAAGACATACGCATCCAGGTCTCCGCCGCTTTCGTGAAGTCGCGCACAGACGAGAAGAGCCTGGTTCGGGCAATCCGTTCAAGCCTGGAGATGGCAGGCCCCTTTCCTGTCGATCCAGTGTTGATTGAGCCCAGGTAACGATGAAGACCCGTAAAAGGAATATTTTATGCCCCTCGCTTTAAGCACGATTTTGTACGTTGAGGACGAACCCGACATCCGAACAGTAGCCCGGCTCGCACTCGAAACCGTGGGCGGTTTCACGCTCAGGGTGTGTGGCAGCGGCGAGGAGGCGGTGGAGGCCGGGCCGGCATTCAAACCGGATCTGCTCTTGCTGGATGTGATGATGCCGGGCATGGACGGCCCGACTACGCTGGCTGCCCTGCGCGAGAATCCCGCACTGAAGGAAACGCCTGTGATCTTCATGACTGCCAAGGTCCAGCCCAGCGAGATCCAGCGTTATCGGGATTTGGGCGCGCTGGATGTGATTGCCAAACCCTTCGATCCCATGACATTGGCGGACCAGGTTCGGAATATCTGGAAACGTGTGAATGCGTGAAGCGCATACAAACCCGCAGCTTGCGGCCCATTTGCTGGATGAGATGCGTTCAGACTTTTCCCGGATCAAGTTCAAACCATGACTTTTCGACGATTCCGGATATTGATCCTTCTGGGCCTTCTGGCTGCCGCGCTGGGATTGACCTGGCTTGAGCAGACCATGGCACGAGGCTGGCGTGCGCCGCTGGTGGTCTACGTGACGCCGATCAACGGGGATGGTTCAGCATTGGCGAACGCGACGATACACGCGTTGCAGGCGGAAGACTTTTCGGGCATCAACGCTTTCATCGAGCGTGAGACAACCCGGTACGGGGTGAAACTGTCGCCAGCCATGCGGGTTACGTTGAAGCCCGAACTGAAAGCCCATCCGCCTGCGCCGCCGCGCGATGGCAGTGTGCTGAAAACCATATTCTGGAGCCTGAAGCTGCGCTGGTGGGTGTATCAACAATCCGGCCAGTTACTGCCGCAACTCGGCACCATCAAATTATATGTGCTGTATTACGCGCCGCAGGACGGCATCGCCCTGCAACATTCTCTGGGCTTGCAAAAAGGGTTGATCGGTGTGGTGCATGCTTACGCCGACCCCGGGCAGTCGGAACAGAACAACATTGTGATTGCACACGAGTTGTTGCATACGCTGGGTGCGACGGACAAATATGATGCCGAGGGCAAGCCGGTTTACCCGCAAGGTTATGCTGATTCCGCATCGCCACAATCCGTGCCGCGTACCGAAGCGGAAATCATGGCGGGTCGATATCTGGCAGTGAATGGGCGTGCGGTGATGCCACCCAGCCTGGAGCGTTGCGTGATCGGGGCGCAGACCGCACACGAGATCAACCTCGACGAAGGATTCAGACAGCAGTTTGCTTCGGGTCGTTGAGGATACGTTGCCGGTTCAGACGTGCGAGGCCGTAGTGGATGAATGCCAGCGCAGCCAGCACCGGGCCGAGTAAATTCAACACCGGGACAAACTGTATCAAGCCGGTCAGCAGACCGAGTCCCCACCAGCCGCCGCGTTCGTGCTTGAACAGGGTAGCCATTTCAGCAGGCGTGGCATGCTCGGCAATGGCGTCATAGCGGAACAGGCGCTGGTTCAGGTAGGCGGCGGCAACGAAGGGAATCAGGACGCCGACACCGATCAGCCACAAGGGCAGCGTCACCAGCCACAGCGTCACAAATATCACGATGGCGATCAGCGCGTTCCACACGCTGCCGACAAAGCCGCCACCGTTTTCGCGTTTGAGTTGCGGATAATCCCGTTCGGCTACAACCCGAACCAGGGTGGGCATGGCAAACAGCGCGGTCAGAACAAGCGCGGTCAACATCACCAGCGGCACGAACAGCATCAGATGCAGCAGCGCCTGAATGCCGTTGGCAATCCACGTGGGTTCAAGTTCGGCCAGCCAGACCTGGATGCCAATTCGATCGAGCCCGTATTCCAGCCAGCCGGAAAAGGTGCGCCAGAACGTGATCCCCAACGCCAGCCACAGCAGCATGGCCACCAGCATCGGCCACACCACCACCCACAGCACGCGCAGGCTGAACAGATCGCGCAGGGCGCGCGCAAGCGCATCGAAAATGGTTGTCATGGTGTTGGCCGCAATGCGGATTTGGGGCGGAACACGGTGAGGGTGTCCGGCCTGGCTTCGAGATACGGCCCCCCAATCAAGTCGATGCAGTAGGGTACCGCAGCAAAAATGCCGTCGAGGGTTTCCTTGATCGCCTTGGGCTGCCCCGGCAGGTTGAGTATCAGGCTGGCACCGCGCGTCACCCCGACCTGGCGCGACAGGATGGCGGTCGGCACATATTTCAGCGACACCGCGCGCATGGCCTCGCCAAAGCCGGGCAGCACCTTGTGCGCGATGGCCAGGGTGGCCTCGGGTGTGACGTCGCGCGGCGACGGGCCGGTGCCGCCGGTGGTGAGAATCAGTGAACAGCTTTCAGTGTCGGCCAGTTCGATCAGGGTGGATTCGATGCGTGCCTGCTCATCCGGAATCAGCCGCGTGACATATTCGGCAGGATTGACCAATACATCGCCCAACCAGGCTTCGAGTGCGGGCAAGCCTTTGTCTTCATAGATCCCGCTGCTTGCGCGGTCGCTGATGGAAACCAGGCCGATACGGATGGCGTCGTGTGTCATATAGTCGGAAAAGAGGGTTGCATGAATGCCTGAATTTAGCAGAATGAAGATCAACAGGCTGATTTCAGTGCTGAAGGAGAACCGGATGAATGTGATCAAGCACTTGATGGCGGCAACCTGTTTCTGGGCCACAGCTGCGCTGGCCGACCCGCCGCCCGATTATCCGTTCGTCAATTTCGATACCGGCCTCAAGGCGGCGCGCGCGAGCGGCAAGCCGATTTTTCTCTACTTCGGTCGCTATGGCTGCGCGTGGTGTGACCACACCAACAGAAAAACCTTTTCCGACGCGTCGCTGAAAACGCTTTACAGCGATCACTACGAACTGGTGTATGTCGATGCCGAATCGGGGCGGAGGCTGACATTGCCAAGCGGCGAGCGCATCACCGAAGCCGAACTGGGGGTGCGGTTGCAGGCGTTTGCGTCCCCACTTTTCGTTTATATGACGCCGCAGGGCGACAAGATCATGCAGGCTCCCGGTTTTAAAACTGTGCAGGATTTTCGCGATTTCGATCGCTATGTGCGAGGCGGGCACTACAAGCAGAAAACCCTGCCTGAATTTTTGGGCGGTAAATCGTGAGAGCTGCCCTGCTCGTTCTGGCGGCGCTGTCGGGGTCCGCTCAGGCGGCCTGGATCTGGAGCGACGCGCTGCCGGTCAATTCAGTTCAGGGCGCAAAGGTTTTCCCGCATCTGGAATCGGCTAACCGCCAGGGCGTGGCAGTGTCGGATGGTAGCGTGGGCGTGGTGTGGGAAGACAACCGCAATGGCAGCCCGCAGAGTTATCTGGCAATCAAACCCGCGCCGGCCAAAAAATTCCGGACGGAAATCCGCCTGAGCCAGACCGAGTGTTATGAGCCGGTGGTGGTGGCCTTGAGTGCGGGACGTTTTGTGGCGGCATGGGAAGAAGCCGGTCGGGTGCATGCGCAAGTCGTACCCGGGGGGGCTGCGATCAGGCTAACCGAGATCGAGTCTGCGCAGGTTACGCTGGCAGCGGGCGCAGGCAGGCTCTATGCTGCTTGGGCCGAGCAGGCCGGGCGCTTCCGCCGCATCGTTGTGGCTTCGCTGACCGCAACTGCCGGCACACTGGGTGTCAGCCTCACGCAACCCGTAGAAGCCGCTGCGCCTGGTGACGAGCAGGGTTGGCCGGCGTTGGCGGTTGCAGGCGATGGCAGTGTGACCGTGGCGTGGGAAGACCGTCGCAACCGCCACACCGTACCGATGGCGAGCCACAGTTCCGATGGCCGCAGCTTTGCGTCGCCTGCCCGTTTGACCGACAGAAAAAGTGGCAGCGTGGATGGGCTGGGCGCGGGCACCGGCGCGATGCGGCCTACCCTGACTGCCTGGGGCAAACGTGGGGTCGCTGCAGTCTGGCTCGACAAGCGCGATTTTCTTTCAGGTTATGACGTGTACGCAGCGGTGGATGAGGGGGAGCGCCATTTCGGCCGCAACCTCAAGGTGCAGGATGGCTTTGGCGACAATATGGTGCAGTGGCACGCTAAAGTTGTTGGCAACACTAGCGGTCGTCTGCTGGCCGTGTGGGATGACGCACGCGACGGCACGCCGGATGTATGGCTTGCCGAATGGAAAGGCGGTGCGTTTGGCGACAATGAAGCCATTCCGGCAGCGTCCGGTGCCGGCGCGCAAACCGATCCGGTCGCCGTTCTGGATGATCTGGGGCAGTTGCATCTGGTGTGGCAGGAACGTGACGAGAAGCGCGGCACGCGCATCCGCTATGTGCGGGGTGCCTCGCGTTGAGCAGGCGGAATCAGATCCAGCCGCGCCGTTTCAGTCGCCGATACAGCATCCCCACCCCCAGCCCGGTTAGCAGCAGCAGGGCAGGATACGCCCACGGCCATTTCAGTTCGGGCATGAATTCAAAGTTCATGCCGTAGAGACTGAATATCACCGTGGGCAATGCCAGCAAGGCACCCCAGCCCGCCAGTTTCTGCACCGATTCGTTTTGCTTCACCGACAGCGTGGCGAGATGGAACTGCATCGCATCCGATGTTGAGATCCGCAAGCGGTCGATCGAGGCAGATACGCGAACCGAGTGGTCGTGGATATCGCGGTAATACGCCTTGAGTTCCCTGGTGGACAACTCCGGGTGCAGACGAATCAGGTTCAGGGTGATTTCCTGCATCGGCTCGTTGGCGTCGCGCAACAGGGTCAGATCGCGCTTCATCTCGTATAGTTTTTCCAGAATGCCGCGCCCCGGTTTGGCGCCGCTCATCAGCTGACTTTCGAGTGAATGGAATCGATCCTGCATGGCCTCGATGACGGGACGGAACTGGTCGACGATGAGGTCGAGTACCAGATACAGTGCATAGGGGGTGGCGGCACTGATGCCATTGGGGCGTCGCTGCAGGCGTTCGCTGACGCGCTGGTAGCCGCTGCCGCTGTCGTGGCGGATGGCGGCAACGTAATTGCTGCCGACAAACAGATGGGTTTCGCCGAGCTCCATGCGCGTTTCCCACAGCTGGGCGGTGCGCGTGGCGATGAACACATGGCCTTCGTATTCTTCCAGCTTGGGGCGCTGATGGGTCGAGATCGCGTCCTCCAGTGCCAATGCGTGCAGGCCAAGCTCGTCCCCCAGCCGCGTGATGGTCTGGCTGTCGGGGGATCTCAGCTCAATCCAGATGAAGCGATCCATCTGGCCGACGTGATCGCTGATATCGGCAAAGGCAATGGTCTGGAGTTTCGAATTGTAGAATAGCTGGCAGTCGATGATGGCACCCGGTTGCAGGATCGAATTCAGTTGATGATTCTAAACGCTAATGCCATTTCATCCTGCCATGGCTGGCGCGACGCAATTTCGCCTGTCGTGGGGGGG
>JADMKH010000260.1:6801-14815 GCA_018780025.1 Thiobacillus sp. | reverse complement strand
CCCCCCCCCCACGACACCCAAACCTTGAGAAGTGGCAAGTGAACAAGGTACACTCGCCGGACAATAATATTCGCCGACCCGATAATAAATAATGGGAAACAAGATGGGGAGACTCTGGATGTGCCTGGCCTTGATGCTGGGCGCAACGTGTCAGGCTGCCCCGCAAACCCCCTACGCTTTTGGCGTGCTCAACCAGCGAAGCCTGCAAGCGACGGCGGCTTACTGGAATCCCATCCTGAATTATGTTTCGATGCGTTCAGGGGTTCCGCTTGAGCTGCATATCGGGCGCACCGCCAACGAAACCACCGACCGCGCGGTGGCCGGGCAACTCGACTTTGCCTACACCAACCATTTGTTCACGCCGAAGCGCGACCGCCTGGGCTGGCGCGTGCTGGCCCGCCAGGATTCGCCGGGCATACGCGGCCAGGTGGTGGTGCTCGACAGCTCGCCGATCAAGTCCTTGCAGGAACTGGACGACAAGCCGGTGGCGTTTGCCAACCCGTATGGCGTCACCGGCTATTACGTGCCGATGGATTTGCTGGTGCGCGCCGGCATCAAGGTGGTGCCGGTTTTTTCCGGGAACCAGGAAGCCTCCATGGGGCAACTCGTGTCGGGGCAGGTGGCCGCTGCCGGGGTGAACCATCAGGTGATGGCTGATTTTGCCCAGCGTCGCCAACTGAAGTATCGGGTACTGGCCGAGTCGGAAGCGTATTTTGATCTGGCTGTCATGACGTCGCCGCGGATCAGCGCGGCCGACGGCGAAAAGGTCCGCCAGGCCTTCATCAATATGGCGCGCGACCCAGAGGGACTGAACGTGCTGCAGCTTGCGGCCCGGTCGCTGGGATTGCCGCAGGTGCGCGGATTTGCCCCCGCCGACGATCGCGATTACAGCAACTACCGGAGCTTTTTCAAGCGTACCCAGGTGCCGCTGAATGAGTGACGCGCAGGCGGTGCGCGGCATTCGCTACAGCCTGTTCTCGCGCATCATGGGGGCCGTGTTTGCGCTGGTGTTGTTGATGTATCTGGTGACCCTTGCGGTATTGGGACTGCCGCTCAAGGAGCGGGCGCAGCAGCATCTCGATTTGCGTGCCGAGAGCGAATTGAGCGCGATCACGACAGCGATTCAGGATCATGTCTTGTTGCGAGACTACCCCGCAATTGAACAGGCCTTCGCGGCACGCACCGCCCGTTTCCGGGTTCTGCGCGTGCGCTTGAGCTCCCCTCATGTCACCCTGGAATCCCGCACGCCCAAATTGACACAACACTATCCCACCTGGTTTTCTGATGCGCTTGATATTCGCGCGCCTCATGCAAATGCCGAAATCAGGGTGGGTGGAACGTCGTATGGAAAGCTGGAAGTCGAGCTGGATGCCGGACCTGCCATCCACAGTTTGTGGGCTCTGATCGTACGGTTTACCTTGCTGGTATCAGGCAGTTTGTTCGTCGTCATGCTGATTCTGCGCTGGCTGTTGCGTATCAATCTGCGCGGTTTGTATGCCTTGAGTGGGGCAGCGCGTGCGATTGCAAATGGCAATCTGGACGCGCGTGCCAGCCTTGCTTTCGGAGCGCCCCCAGAGGTGCACGAAACAAAACGCGCGTTCAACTCCATGGCCGATCACGTAAGCCGTCTGGTTGCCGAGCTGGAAAAGCAGCGCGCCGAATTGATGGTTGAGAAGGAACGCTTGCGGGTGACGATCGAGTCGATCGGAGATGCCGTGATTGTCACCGATGCCAACGGCATGATTGCGTTCATCAACCCCAAGGCAGAAGAAATAACCGGATTCAGCAGTGAGGGTGCGCAGGGGCGGCGCGTATCGGATGTGTTGCCGTTGATCAACGATAAAACCGGTTCCATGGCGGCATGCCCGCTTGAACTCGCGTTGCGTAACAATACCGTGGTTGAGCTCGATAGCCATACTTTGCTTCTTCCCAAAAGCGGCAAGCGTATTGCCATTAGCGACACGGCCGCGCCCATACATTCTGACGATGGCAAGGTTCAGGGTGGCGTGCTGGTATTTCAGGACGAAAGCGAACGGCGCAGCCTGATGCAGCGTCTGGCATGGCAGGCCGAGCGCGACCATCTCACCGGTTTGTGGAACCGGCGTGCGATGGAAGACAAGTTGAATGCGGCGCTTTCGAGCGTGAAACATGAATCACGGCGCTGTATTTTTTGCTACATCGACCTCGACCGCTTCAAGCTTGTCAATGACACCTGCGGCCACCGTGCCGGAGATGCCCTGTTGCAGCGACTGTCTGCCATCATGGCGCGCCGTGTGGATGACCGGAATCATTATCTGGCCAGGCTGGGGGGAGATGAATTCGGTTTGTTGTTCGTGGATGCGACGCTGCAAGAGGCACTTGAGCACATCCAGGGATTGCGCGACGAAATCAGCCGATTCCGCTTTGAATGGGATGACAAGATGTTCATGGTGGGCGTGAGCCTCGGCGTGACCGAGCTTCACTCCAGCATGACCGATATCGGCGATGTCCTGGCACAAGCGGATACAGCGTGTTATCACGCAAAATCGCTGGGTGGAAACCTGATTCAGGTGTATGAGAAAGCTCATCCTGCATTGCGCAAAATCAATGACGAAATGCAATGGGTGAGCACGATTACCAAGGCTTTCGAAGCCCATCGATTTGTCCTGTATCGCCAGCAGAAAATTGCACTGGTGTCAGGGGAGGACACGCAGCATTACGAAATTCTGCTGCGTTTGCGCGGCGACGATGGAGAAATCATTTCTCCGGGAGCATTCCTGCCCGCAGCTGAACGCTATGGCCTGGCCCCCAGCTTTGATCGCTGGGTGGTTCGAAATTTCTGCGCGTATATCGATACCCACCCCGAAGACGAAGCATCGTATGCGCTCAATTTGTCTGGCCGCAGTCTCGGCGATTCGGGCTTGGCTGATTTTATCCTCGACGAAATCGACAAGTATTCATTTGACCCTTCCAGAATCAGCTTCGAGGTGACCGAGTCTGCTGCGATTGATAGTCTGGATGCGTGCGAAAACCTGATACTCACGTTGAAGTCGCGGGGCATCCTGTTTGCGCTGGATGACTTTGGCAAAGGCCAGTCATCGTTTGGCTATTTGAAGCGTTTGCCGGTTGCCTATCTCAAAATTGATGGCGAGTTTGTTCGCGGCATGAATGTCGACCGCGAAAAGCTGGCCATCGTCAAAGCCATGCACACCTTAGGTCATGAGCTGGGCAAGCTGACCATTGCCGAACAGGTGGAAACCGAAGCGGAGTTGGCCTGCCTGAGCAAAATGGGCGTGGACTTTGTGCAGGGTTACCTGCTGCACAAGCCGGCGCCCTTGCCAGTGGGCTGAGTGCTTGGCCCGGCTGGAGGGGGGCTGGTTTGCGCCGCCTAAAAAGGTAGCGTGAGGCCAGGGGCAGCCTGATGGATCACGCGGCGGAAGTCGGCCTGGATTCTTTCCAGCGCTTCGGCATTGTCGGCCTCGAAGCGCAGCACAATCACCGGGGTGGTGTTGGATGGACGCGCGAGACCGAAGCCGTCGGCGTATTCGACCCTTAAACCGTCAAGCGTGATGATTTCCTGCGCATCCGGAAAACGCGCGATTTTTTTCAGGGTGTCCATCAGCGTGTAATGCTCGCCCTCGGCCAGCTTGATGTTGAGCTCGGGCGTGTTCACCGAGTCAGGCAAGCCATGCAGGGTGGCGTTGATGTCCGCCTGCCTGGAGAGGTATTCGAGCAGGCGTGCGCCGGCGTAGAGACCGTCGTCGAAGCCGAACCAGCGCTCCTTGAAGAACACATGGCCGGACATTTCGCCGGCCAGCAGCGCGCCGGTTTCCTTCATTTTGGCCTTGATGAAGCTGTGCCCCGTTTTCCACAGCAGGGGCCTGCCGCCGCGCTCGCGGATCCAGCTAAACAGATTGCGGGTGGATTTCACGTCGAAAATGATTTCGGCGCCGGGGTTGCGGCTGAGCACATCATCGGCGAACAGCATCAACTGGCGGTCGGGGAAAATGATCGTGCCGTCCTTGGTCACCACACCCAGGCGATCGCCGTCGCCGTCGAAAGCGAGTCCGATTTCGGCATCGCTGGCTTTCAATGCAGCGATCAGATCCTGCAGGTTTTTCGGCTGCGAGGGATCGGGGTGGTGATTGGGAAAGTTGCCGTCGACTTCGCAGAACAGTTCTTCGACCTGGCAGCCCATGTCGCGATAAAGTTTGGGTGCGAATGCGCCGGCCACGCCGTTGCCGCAGTCGATGACGATTTTCATCGGGCGGGCGAGTTTGACGTCGGAGACGATGCGCGTGAGGTATTCGCCGGCGATGTCGTATTCACGATAATCGCCTGCCCCATTCACCAGATCGTTGTTTGTCAGGCGCTCGCGTAGTTTCTGGATGGCGTCGCCGGACAGGGTTTCCCCGCCCAGCACCATTTTCAGGCCGTTGTAATCGGGCGGGTTGTGGCTGCCGGTAACCATTACCGCGCTGTTCGTATTCAGTTGGTACGCAGCAAAATATGTCATCGGTGTGGCGACCATGCCCAGATCGACCACCCCGATGCCGGCCTTGCGGATACCACGCGCCAGCGCTGCGGCCATGTCCGGTCCAGACAGGCGGCCATCGCGTCCGATGCAGATTGCTTTCTGGCCGCGCGCGACCGCCTCGGAGCCGATGGCGTGGCCGATGGCCTCGACGATTTCCGGGGTGAAGGTCTTGCCGACGATGCCGCGGATATCGTAGGCCTTGAAGATTTCCTTGGGGGTTTCCACATGCGCTCCCTGAATGAGTATGCGTTGATTCTACCTGTGCTGTGTGTCGAAATGATGCATCAAGCGCTGCGGCAGCCAATCCAGATTGCCGGGAAAGGGGCCGGAGGGAAAACTGACATGGCCTCCCGTTTGAGGTTGTTCGATTGTGACGGCGGTTGAAATGTCGGTGGCCGTCGGCAAGGCATAAGCCGGCAGAAACGGATCATTCTTCGCATTGATGATCAGGGTGGGGGCAGTGATCGATTTCAGCAGGGGCTTCGACGACACCTTGAACCAGTAGTCCTCGGCATCCCGAAAACCGTGAAGACGCGCCGTCACCAGCGTGTCAAATTCGCGGAATGTCGTGGCCGCAGAAATGGCCTTGGCATCCAGCGTGCCGGGGAATTGCCGCGCTTTTTCCAGGGCTTTTTTCTTGAGCGTGACAAGAAAGCGCGCCGTGTAGACGCGGCGGTTGAAACCCCGGTCCAGCGCATTGCCGGCGGCAGTCAGATCGACCGGCGCCGATACACCGGCTGCACACTCGACCAGTCCGCATGCGCGGCCTCCCTGTTCGCCCAGCCATTTCAGCAGAGCGTTGCCGCCGAGCGAGACGCCGACGGCGTAAACCGGCGTGCCGGGGTGCCGTGATTTGACGTGACGCAGGATGGTTTCGATGTCTTCGCTGTCGCCCGCGAAATAGGCGCGTGGAAGCCGGTTGTCCTCGCCCGAGCAGCCGCGAAAGTGCGCCACTGCACCATGCCATCCGCGTCCCTTGACTGTGGCCATGAGGCCACGTGCGTAATGGCTGTCGGCACTGCCTTCCAAACCGTGGAACAGCACCACTACGGGTGCACCCGCGATCCCGTCTACCCAGTCAAAGTCGAGGAAATCACCGTCAGCCAGTTCCAGCCGCTCGCGCCGGTAGGCGACGGGTGGAACATGAATAAACACGCTGGCGTAGATGGTTTGCAGGTGCCCACCGGGCAACCAGATGGGGGCGCGATAAGCCTGGATTGTTTGATGAGGCATGGCGCCGAGTTTAGCAAAGGCGCTGCGCAATACCTTAATGCAGGATGAGGGGCGGCGTGTGCCCAGACGTGGGAGATCCGCCAACCTGAAGCGGTGACGCATGGTGCAGCACCAGATGCCAGCCATCGCTTTCCTTGCGATACACGTTGGTGGCCAGAATGGGCGGACGCGGTTCGGATTCCTGACCGATGACAAGATGCTCCCGCACGATGCGAACCACCTGGGTGGCTGCGTGTATTGCGTGCGCGGTCTCGATTTGAATCCGGAATTGCCCTGCAGCCTCGAAAATACTTTGCCAGCCTGCCGCCACGGCACTTCTGCCATTCAGCGGAGCGGCCAGGGGGTGGATACAGACAATGCTGTCGTCGCTGGCCCAGACCGTCATCATCGCGTCGAGATCGCGTGCTTCAAAAGCAGCGTAAAAAGCGGATTCGGTGGCTTCCGGGGTGGGGTAGGACACGCGGGTATGCGGTGGCTGCATGTGTCGGAGGTCTCGGATAAGGGTTTAAACAGGCTCGGCGCGCGAGATGCCTATGTCTATGGCATGGCTTTTGCTGCCAGTAGGTCAGTTGCCACATAAACACTACAACATGAAACCTGAATATCGCTCACTCCATCGTGCCCGGCAAGCAGTCATCCTGCTGTTCCTGGCGATTGGGGTATGGTACTTGAACTGGCGGTTGGGGAGTTTCAATGCGGAACACCCCATTTTCTCCTGGCTGCTGTATGGCGCCGAGGTGTTTGGGTTTTTGACTGCCATCCTCAATGTGTTCATGACCTGGCGGTTGTCGGTGCGTACTGCATCGGCGCCTGCGACTGGATTGAAGGTCGATGTTTTTATTCCGACTTATAACGAAGATGTCGAGATGGTGCGGCGCACCGCGCTGGCTGCGCGGGCGATGGATTATCCGCATGAAACCTGGATACTGGATGACGGCAACCGCGAGGCAATGCGCGAGATGGCGCAGTCGCTGGGCGTGCGCTATCTGGCACGCGACAACAATGAGCACGCCAAGGCGGGAAACCTGAACCATGCGCTGCCGTACAGCACCGCAGACCTGATCGCGACGTTTGATGCGGATCATGCCCCGCGTCAGGATTTCCTGATGAAAACGCTGGGGTATTTTTCCGATCCCAGGGTGGCGTTTGTGCAGACGCCACAGGATTTCTACAATCTCGATTCATTTCAGAACCGGACCGATACGGGCAGCCATATTGCCTGGTCGGAGCAGTCGCTTTTCTTCCGGGTTATCCAGCGCGGCAAGGATTACTGGAACGCCGCGTTTTACTGTGGCAGTTGCGCGGTGATCAGCCGTCAGTCTCTCGACTCCATTGGCGGGTTTGCAACAGGCACGGTGACAGAAGACCTCCACACCAGCCTGTTGCTGCACAAGCAAGGTTATCGCTCGGTCTATCACGATGAATCACTGGCCTATGGCATGGCGCCGGCCAAGATCGAGCCGTTTTTGAAGCAGCGGGTGCGCTGGGGCGTGGGGGCGATGAACGTCTGGCGCAAAGAAGGCATTCTGTTTGCGCGTGGGCTGACGCTGCCTCAGCGGTTGAATTACATGGCGACCGTCCTGGCGTATTTTGATGGTTGGCAAAAAGCGTTTTTCTACTTTGCACCGGTGTACGTGCTGATGGCGGGTGCCATGCCGATTGCGGTGAATGGTTGGGTGTTCCTGCTGCATTTTGCGCCGTATTACCTGCTGAACTTTCTGGCGTTCGAGGAAATTTCTCGCGGCTACGGGCGCAGCCTGCTGATCGAGCAATACAACATGGCGCGTTTTGCCAGTTTTGCCTGGTCGACCCTGGGTGTGTTCAGAATGCGCAAACGTTTTGGCGTGACCGCCAAAAAACTGGGTGCAAACACGCACAGCCTGGGTTTCCTGTTGCCGCAGCTGGCGGTGGTGAGCTTCAATGCACTGGCCATTCCGGTGGGAATCGTACTGTTCTATTTCAATGGACATTTGCCGCAGGAGGGGATGTGGGCAAACGTAATATGGGCTGCAGTCAACACCTGGCTTGCGGTGCTGGTGGTGCAATTTACCGTATTGCGTAGCGTAAATCGGCGCAATGAGTATCGTTTTGCAATGCCGCTGGCTGCGCGTCTTAATGGCGTGATGGGAACGGTGGATGATTTGTCGCCCAGCGGGCTGAGTTTTTATGGGGCGCTGAAGCCGGTTGCCGTCGGCAACAGACTCCCTGTCACCCTCTATATGCCGGATGGCCCGATTGAGGCGCAGCTGGAAATCCGTACATTGA
>JADMKH010000260.1:5586-6791 GCA_018780025.1 Thiobacillus sp. | reverse complement strand
GCGGCCAGATCTATGTCCGCGCTATCGGGGGCGTTTTTAATAACTTGCCCCAAGCCGCGATCCAGCGTATCGAGCAGTTTCTGTATGGGTCGAATGCGCAATGGCGGGTCAACCAGCTTCATGAGGACAGCGCAACCCCGATGCAACGTCTCGGCATAGTCGAAAAAACATACTCCGAGCCTGATGGCATCAATTATTGGTCAAGCTGCGAGGTGTCGACTGCCGCAGCCAGTGACGTTAACTGCATCGCAGGCCTGGTCGGTTCCCAGCCCCGGAAGGGAGAAGTGCTGCTGCTGGTTCATCGGCTGCTCGAATCCGACATCGTCCATACTATCCAGATACATAGCCGGTCGGGCCTGCGCACGCTACATGCGACAACAAGCGGTTACGAAACCATTTTGACGGGATTGGGTAACATGTATCTTTACCGTGTGGCGCTTCAGGTCGCCACTGCTGTGTCAGTGGCATCCAACGATACGCTGGGAATGGACTCTGTTATTGCGGCCTGATGAAAAAAATCATGATGAAATTGTTGTTAACCAGTTTGGTGCTTGTTTCTGCTGCGCCTGTATGGGCGCAGGAGAAGGTGGCGCTAGCGGGTGCGGAAGTCAGCCATGACAGCCAATATGCTTACCTGGGCATGCTGCTGCCCCTCCCGGGACAACAATTGGGGAAGGGCTTCGTGCAGCGTTACTGGCTCGATTACATCGCCTATCAATACGACAAGACCTCGGTGCAGACAATCGAGGCCAGAATCGGCGGCGGCGAAGCGGCGCTGGGGTATCAGCAAAGCAATGCAGGCAGTTGGTGGGGCGTGTATATGGGGGCGCGTTACGGCGAGACGGACGTGGGGGTCGGCTGGCGCATTAACGGCATTGCCAGCCATCTGGTCGGCGACGCCAACTATTGGGCCCGTCTGCGCTTGCAGACCACGCTGCGTAATCAATTGCGGGTTGGGCCTGAAGTGATCGTGCAGGGCGATTCGAACTACAGCGCCTACAAGGTGGGCGCATTCGTGGGCAACATCATGCTCACGCCGTCCGCCGCGCTCACCCTCAAAGCGGGGGTGAACAAACCGCAAGATGCGGCGGCCGCACTGTACGCGGGCGCCGAGTTCTACCTTCCTTTCTGAGACCGGTTGCGAGCGCCTTCGTGCTGCCGCGCAGGCGCAGTGCTCAGCGCCTCAGTGCGAACTGCCGCTGGGC
>JADMKH010000260.1:0-5576 GCA_018780025.1 Thiobacillus sp. | reverse complement strand
GCGTAAACACGGGTGCGGCCACCTGTGTCATCTTTGTGGGGTGCGCCGACGTCTCAATGCGAGTGGCCGCTGGGTTTGCCTTTCAGACGATAGAGCGTGCCGCAGTACGGGCACAACGCATCGCCACGCGATTCGATCGGCAAATACACGCGCGGATGCGCATTCCAGTCGGCATGCTGCGGCATCGGGCAGTGCAGGGGCAGGTCGGCTTCGGTAACCTCGATGACGCGCTGGGTGTTGTCGGGTAATTCGCTCATGCTGTGCCCGCTTATTTAACCGGGGTGAGCCAGTCGAGGTGGCCTGCAGCACGGCCGTGCACACAGTCGAAATACATGGCCTGTAGCCGGGTGGTGAGCGGGCCGCGTGTGCCTTCGCCGATTGCCCGATTATCCAGTTCGCGGATCGGTGTGACTTCGGCTGCGGTACCGGTGAAAAAGGCTTCGTCGGCGGAATACACTTCGTCGCGGGTGATGCGCTTTTCCACCAGTTGGAGGCCGATTTCGTCAGCCAGCTGGATGATGGTGTCGCGGGTGATGCCTTCCAGCGCGCTGGTCAGGTCGGGCGTGTAGAGCTTGCCGTTGCGGATGATGAAGACGTTTTCGCCCGAGCCTTCCGCCACAAAGCCGTCCACGTCCAGCAGCAGCGCTTCGTCGTAGCCGTCCATCTCGGCCTCTTTGTGCGCGAGGATGGAGTTCATGTAGTTGCCGTTGGCTTTGGCTTTGCACATGGTGATGTTGACATGGTGGCGCGAGAACGATGAGGTTTTCACCCGGATGCCGCGGTCCAGCGCTTCCTGTCCCAGATACGTACCCCACGGCCAGGCGGCGACGATGATGTGCACCGACAGGTTCTTGGCCGAGATGCCCATGGCTTCGGAACCAAAGAAAGCCATTGGACGCAGATAGCCGGATTCGAGCTTGTTTTCGCGCACCACGGTGCGCTGCGCTTCGTAAATGGTTGCCTTGTCGAACGGCAGCTTCATGCCGAGGATATGAGCCGAGCGGAACAGTCGGTCGGTGTGTTCCTGCAGGCGGAAAATCGCCGTGCCCTGTTCGGCTTTGTAGGCGCGCACGCCCTCGAAGACGCCCATGCCGTAATGCAGGGTGTGGGTCAGCACGTGGGTGGTGGCGTCGCGCCAGGGTACAAGCTTGCCGTCGTACCAGATGACGCCATCGCGGTCGGCCATGGACATGGTGAGGAATCTCTTTGCAAATGGAAAAACAGGATTTTACCGGATTCCGGGCGGAGCAATGGTTTGGCTCGGTAGCAAGATGTGCCCATTGAAGGAGAGAGGCAACCTGAATGGGAGGGCTGGCTGAGGTTGGCGCAAGTGCTTTCGGTTTGGCCAGCGCGGTTACGCTGACTCGTGGGCGATCGCTCCCGACGGATCACATATACGCTTTGGCTTCTTCGCCCGGATTGGGCAATCCCGCCACCCGCCAGGCTTCTCGCGCGTTGGGGAACAGATGGTGCATGCAGTCGCCATTTTGCCCCGTGAGATGGCAGACGTGGCTTAGTGCCGTGACTGTTCCATGTTTGGAAAACTCCCGGCGCAAGGCAATCAGCAAACCAATCTGCAGTTCGCTGAGTTCGCCTAAACCGTCATTTTGCGCGATGTGGCCAGCAAGACCCTCGCTCCACATGGAGGGGTCGATCAGGAAGCCATCGAGGTCGAAAACGGCTGTGCCGGGCGAAGTGGATAACATATCCATAGCTAATCACCCTGCAGTACTAATGTGCTTCTATTTATAGCACCCTCTCCAGATACGGCCAGTCTCACGACGCATTGGTTACCCTTGTTTACATGTTTTTCACGGCTCAGCCGTGTTCAGTCATCAAAACCAGTTTGCGTATAGGGGCGGGCAGCGCCGCGTCCAAAGCGCTAGCTTTGGAAAGCCATATTTGACCGGGCTGCGCGGGTGGGCGGGTTGCCGGATGGAGCCGGGTCGCCCGGATTTCCAGTTTGAAGTGGGTGAAGCTATGCGCGAGTTAAGCCCACGGCTGTTGCTCCAGGGTGCCAACGCCGAAATGCTCAAGGCAATGGGCAACGGGGTCGGCATTAAAGTCGAGTTCGGGCAGACTCCATAGGCCACCCCAGATACCGCGTGCAGGCCGTTTCTCAAGAAATATCTCACCCCGATCAACCAGGAGCAGCATTTGGATCTGCTTTTTGGGCAAAATCTTTTTTGGGCGCGGCGTGGGCAGTTCAGCCGTGCGATGCTGGGTATGGGCAATGCAATCAGCACTGACCGGACAGCTATGGCAGGCTGGCTGACTACGGCTGCAGATTGATGCGCCGAGATCCATCATGCCCTGGGTATAGGCCTCGATGGATGTGGCCGGCAACCGTGCTTCCGCCAATTGCCATAAAGCGGCCTCTATTTTTTTGTCGCCGGCCCATCCGGAAATGCCGCCGTGGCGTGCCAGCACACGCTTGACGTTACCGTCGAGGATAGCGCAGCGCTGGCCAAAGGCGAGTGCCGCCACGGCAGCAGCGGTGGAACGCCCCACACCGGGGAGTTGCGAAATGGCATCGAGCGTGGCTGGAAATTGCCCGCCGTGTTTTTCAGCGACAATCTGTGCGGCCGCATGCAGATTGCGCGCGCGGCTGTAATACCCCAGCCCGCTCCATAGCGCGAGCACTTCATCCTCGTGTGCCTCAGCCAGCAGCGGCAGGCTGGGGAATCGCGCCAGAAAGCGTTCGAAGTAGGGGATGACCGTGGCAACCTGGGTCTGCTGCAGCATGATTTCAGACAGCCAGATTCGATAGGCGTCATGACTGCCCTGCCCGCAAGGGGTAGGTCGTGGTTGTAAAGCCGACAAGTCGTCAACAACCACGCGCTGCCAGGGCAGGGTGTGGCGGCCATGCTGACGTTGCCACCTGATAATGCGGGATGCAAAGGAACTCATCCCGGCAGGGTAGCATTCTTGGCAGAATCAATGCGGGTGTCTGAACCACGCAAGATGAGAGATCAAAACCACGTCCGACAAGGACGTAAATCCCCTCAATATCAGGCGTGGCCGAGTTTGTTCCGGAACATTTTCATCAGCTTGCCGAATGCCGACTCCGTGATGGATTTGCGTTCAACCAGCACGGCTTCGCCACGCCGTAACTTGTCGGCCAAACGCGGCAGGCTGATGGAGAAGCTGTTCATGCCGTCCTGATCCGAGAAAAGATACGTGTTTTTGACGCCGCCGACCCAGCCTAAGCGCGCCCAGCGGAAGGTGCCGTCATCGTAATGAAATTCGATCCATTCACCCTTGTCCAGACCGCGAGCCCGCTGGGTGAATTCGTCGTCAATTTCTGGCGCAATCGCACTTTCCTGAGCGGTGGCCTCGTTTGCGGGCGACTCCGTCGCGGGAATGACGGTTATTTCCTCAATTTCCTCTGAGCTCATTTCGGGTAGCGGTACAGGTTGCGCATTGGGGCGCACCGCGTTGGCGTGCAGGATGACAAGATTTGCGAAGAAGCGCTCACTGAGCTTGGTGGGCAATTCGATTTCGGCGACGCCTTCGCGCAGGCGTTTCAACAGCCCCGGCAGAATGCGCACCAGCATTAGCCGCGCATCCATGTCGGCTTTTGGCTGTACGCTCCATACGAGTTCGCGCATGGTTTCGACATGACTGTTGAAATGCGCGCCCTGTTCGCCTTCGTTGATGTAATCCGTCGTAAGCAATTGTGCCCAGTCGCGGCGTAAAAACTCACGAGCAGCTTCCGCTATTGGCTGGTCCTTGAGGGCACGATTGATAAAGTCATGCACGATGACTGGCGCGATTTCGGTGCGTTCCGATCGTTTGATCTGTGTAATTTCCGGTTGCAGGCTGACCTCGGCCGTTTCTTCCAGCGCCACTTCCAGCTTGGAGCCCAGTTCTTCGAGCTCAGCCGCAGCCGAGTCGAAAACAGCCACATCTTTTTCGAAATCGTCGACTACCCGGCTGACAATTCCGGATATGAGTTCCAAACGCGCATGTCCGGCTTCGTTATCGGGAAGGTGAACGGAAAGCGTGGCGATCGCATCCAGCATCCGGCGTACCGGGTGGTTCGACTGCGAGAAAAAGTTGCGGTCCAGCATGGCGGCTTTAAGCACGGGAATCTGCAGTCGTGCAATTTGGGCCTTGAGGTGGTCCGGAATGGCGGCGTCTTCAAAAACAACGTCGAACACCATGGCAACCGCATCGACCAGAACCGCATCGAGAGGGGTTGCGGATTGCATGACCGGGCTGTGTTGCAGGTTGCGCAGCACATTATGAATGGCAGCCACTTCCAGCAAGGGGAGTTCAAACCGGCCGCCATCGGGCAACACCAATCCGCCCATTTGCAATTGGCTGAGCGAATCAAGCAGGTTGAGCCCATTCAAGCCGGCTGACCGTCCGCCTGATGCCAGCCCGGAGCTGCCTGCGATTTGCTCGAACAGTTTGAACACATCGTTGCCCGGCTCACCCTGCGCGGGCGCGGAACCGCCTGGAGTCGTGCTGCCTGAAGCCGCAGCCGTATTGCGTGGCCGACTTTTCATGCCAACTTTAAGGTCTGGCAGCACGAGGCGGTCTGCCAGGTATTGGTTGATGGATTGGTAGATGTGCGCAAGCTCGGTGGTCAGCACCAGGTCAAACTGGTTCAGGAGCACGACCTGCGCAGTCGGGGTCAATTGCATGCCGACAAAACCATCGAGCAGGGCACTGCACAATGCACGGGGAGCCAGTGGATTGTCATTCTCGGAAAGGTCGGTGCGACCCATCAACTTCCCAAAGCGTGCATCCAACGCAACCATTTCCTCAGCGCAGTTGTAACGCAACCGCGATGTGGCTTTGTCGAGCGCCAGCGTGAGCTCAAAATCCTGATCGCCGATCAGCGACAATTCCAGAAGGTCGCCGCCTGATGATTTGTCGCCGGTGTTGGTGAATTTGTCGAATGCTTGGTAATACGCATCCTTGCAGGCACTCAGCAATTCGTTGGCCTGTTTGTTCAAGAGGTTTTGGGCGCTGTAATAGGCATTTCGCGTATCCAGCAGGGGGGACCGCTCAGCCAGAGCCAGCAAAGCGTTTTCCATTGCTTCTGTTTGACGGGTAAGCGCACGGGTTGCGCCTTCAATCAACAGATCGCGGCTGTCATGCAGCATGGCCAGCGACTCGGCTGCAACCTGCGGCCGGCGTGAACGCTCGTATTGATTCAGATTTACTACGACTGAGTTTTCAGACATCTCGCACTCCTTGAAGGCACCTTACGGGTGTGCGGTTGGCCGATTTGGAAAGGGAATGCTTGACCGGAGTCAGCCGGCAGTCCCGCTGTCTCAACGCCATGGGCGAAATGAGACCGGTGACTTTGCGTCCCCGCCTCGCGGCGGGTTTGCCCTGTTCGGTGGTCGACGGAAGTGTCGAAAATCAGACACTAAACCGCATAACAGCTCTATCGGTCAGGGCGGCAAGAACTTGAGCGCATGAAGAGAATATTTCGCGAGGCCGGGGGCTCGCTTGGCTGGCTAACCGGAACAGCGCTCGATCGGGCGGGTTCCAGTGCGGTATCTGGAGCGGGCGAAGGGAATCGAACCCTCCTCATGAGCTTGGGAAGCTCAGGTAAT
>JADMKH010000138.1:19441-29909 GCA_018780025.1 Thiobacillus sp. | reverse complement strand
CGATCCACCTTGTTGATCACGACAATCGGCTTCAAGCCCAGCGCCAGGGCCTTCTTGGTCACGAAGCGCGTCTGCGGCATCGGGCCTTCGACCGCATCAACCAGCAGCACCACGCCATCGACCATGCCGAGCACGCGCTCGACTTCACCGCCGAAGTCGGCGTGGCCGGGGGTGTCGACGATGTTGATGTGATACTCGCCATACTTGATGGCGGTGTTTTTCGCCAGAATGGTGATGCCGCGTTCTCTCTCCAGATCGTTGGAGTACATGACCCGTTAGTCAACTGCCTGGTTGTCGCGGAAAGTGCCGGATTGTTTGAGCAGCTGATCGACCAGCGTGGTTTTGCCATGGTCGACGTGCGCGATAATGGCGATGTTGCGGAGCTTGCGGGACATGATGGGGTGCCGATTGCGGGAAACCCAGCATTATAGCATGGTTGTATAAGCCTTATTGTGTCAGCGGGTGTGTGGCCAGGCGCGAGTCGATACGGTCAATGATTTCTTGATAGCGGGGGCTGCCAACCGGCCCAAAACGGCGTTCGAATTCGGCCTGGGGCATGAATTCCGGCAAATCGCGAAAGTCCGGCAATAAATCCGCATCGCTGCGCGCAGTGGCTAGTTTCTGCTGGATACGTACGGCGGACTTTCCGGTGGCCAGCTCCCCCAGCCTGACTCCGGCATGGTTGGCGGCCAGGTCAGTGAAGCTGAAGCCGGAGCCTTTGGTGGCATCTTCTTCTTCCTTGATCAGGCCGATTGCGTTGGCCATCCGGCTGCCGCCGTTGACGGTGAGTGCCGCTGAAATCATGAAATGTTCGGCAAAGTCACGCCGCTCATGCAGGGAAAGCAGCACGCGCGGTGCACGGCGGATTGATTTGCTGTCGCCTTCCAGTAACCGGGTCAGGCTGATGCCGGACAGGTAAGCGGCGACCGCAGTCAATGCGGCGCGGTTTTCCTCAGCAGCATGGCTGCCGAGCGCATTGGCATAGGCAAACAGCGGCGCAATTACCTGCACCAGTGGCACCGTGCTACCCGGCGGGTAGCGTTTCACAAGCGCATCAAGTTGCCCGGCATACGCAATCATGCGTGCCTGATCCTCCGGCGCGATAAGCAACTCGGCGCTTTTGCGTTCGATCCGGGTCAGAAGTTCGGGTTGCCAGCGGTAATCCAGCGTGGCCTGGTTTTCTCTAAAGCTCACC
Source organism: Thiobacillus sp. (assembly GCA_018780025.1). Classification (GTDB taxonomy): domain Bacteria; phylum Pseudomonadota; class Gammaproteobacteria; order Burkholderiales; family Thiobacillaceae; genus Thiobacillus. The sequence continues at coordinate 28,714 of JADMKH010000138.1, read as the reverse complement.
TTGGAGAAAGCATCGACCAGCGCCGCATAGGTCGGGTCGCGCCGCAGCCAGGTATGGATCAAGTGTGCTGTCCAGTCGGCGAGGAGGCCTGGCAGGGGCAAGTTGCCCAGTTGCAGGCTCTGAATCCGGATGCCGCCCGGCACGTCGGCTACTTCGGCGGTGACGTTGAGGTAGCGGCCAAAGGGGTTCGTGGGCATGGTGAGTGTGGCGGTGAGCGTGGCCAAGCCGGGCGTGAGCTCGGCAGCAATACCGCTGACACGGCGTAATTCGACCGCGTAATTCAGCAGGCGGTTGAGTTCGATTTCGTCCAGCTGGATGCTATACACCACATCCGGCGTCTGGCTGCGCGGGTCGTGTTTCTGGAATAGCGATTTGATCCACGCAAGGTCGGTGCGGTGAAACTCAGCCGGGGGTTCAATCGCCGGTTTGTTTTCCAGCATTAACCAGGGCAGCACAGTAAACCCGGCCAGCACAGCAAACAGAACACTCCAGCCTATGCGTCGTTTCATCTTGTTATGGTTGCTGATTCCGCATGAAATCCGCCGTTTTGAACAAAGCGGCAGTCAACTCCTGCTGCATGGCCGCCTCTATCCCCGCGTCCTGCATCGCACGCACCATGCAGCCCATCCATTGATCGCGTTCGGACTCGCCGATGGGAAACGGCAAGTGGCGGCGACGCAGGAAGGGGTGGCCGAAACGGTCGGTGTATTCCGGCGGCCCGCCGGTCCAGCCGCTTAGAAACCAGGCGAGCTTGTTGCGCGATTCGCCGAGGTCTTGCGGATGCAGCTTGCGGATGCCGTAGTAATCGGGGTCTTCGTCCATCAGGTCGTAAAAGCGGTCGACCATTTTGCGAAGGACTTCGCCGCCACCCAGGCGTTCGTAATGGGTTAGCATAATTTTGACTCGATGACCTGGATTTTCACGGGTTTGACGGTTGCGGACGCGGCGTTGGCTCGCATGCGTGCTTCGGCTATGGTATCAGCGGTGGCAAGTGCCACGCCCATGCGTCGGCGCACAAAAGCTTCCGGCTTGCCGAATAGCCGTAGATCGATACCTGGCATGCGCATCGCTTCATCGACCCCCTCATAAGCAATGCCGCTTGCGTCCATGCCGCCGTAGATCACTGCCGATGCGCCGGGTTCGCGTAGCGACACGTCGACCGGCAAGCCGAGAATCGCGCGCGCGTGCAGTTCGAATTCATTCTGGCGCTGCGTGGCCATGGTGACCATGCCGGTGTCATGCGGTCGTGGGCTGACTTCGGAAAACCATACGGTATCGCCCTTGACGAACAATTCCACGCCGAACAGTCCGCGTCCGCCGAGGTTGCCGGTGACCGCAGCAGCAATCTCCTGCGCGCGCTTCAGCGCGGCGTCGGACATCGGCTGCGGTTGCCATGACTCGACGTAATCGCCCTTTACCTGCACATGCCCGATGGGCTCGCAAAAGTGCGTTTCCACCTGGCCTGAGCTGTCGAGTGTGCGTACGGTCAGCAGGGTGATTTCATAATCGAATTCGATCACTCCTTCGACAATGACGCGCCCCTTGTCCACCCGCCCCCCGCTGGCGGCGTATTCCCACGCGGCTTGCAGCTGGCTCGCGTCGTTGACCCGCGACTGGCCCTTGCCGGACGATGACATCACCGGCTTGACGATGACCGGGTAGCCCAGCTTGCCGGCGGCGGCGGTCATTTCGGCCAGGCTGTCGGCAAACACATAGGGCGAGGTGGGCAGGCCCAGCGTTTCGGCAGCAAGCCGGCGGATGCCCTTACGGTTCATGGTGAGATGGGTGGCACGTGCGGTGGGGATGACTTCGGCCAGTCCGTCCGCCTCGATTTCCAGCAGGGTTTCGGTGGCGATGGCTTCAATCTCCGGCACCACCCAATGCGGCTTTTCCGCTTCGATCAGTGCGCGCAGAGCGACCCCGTCGCTCATGTCGATGACGTGTGCACGATGCGCGACCTGATGGCCCGGCGCGTCAGCGTAGCGGTCCACCGCGACGACTTCAACGCCCAGGCGCTGCAGCGCGATGATGACTTCCTTGCCGAGTTCGCCTGCGCCCAGGAGCATGACGCGGGTAGCGGAAGGGGAGAGCGGGGTGCCGAGGCGCATAGTGACGATCTGGAATGCAAAGATGAAATCTTACCGTGCCTTTTGATCCGGCACGCATTGAAACGGGATTGCATATGTAGGTCGGCAATACTTTGCCGACAGCCCGCAGCGTGCGTCGGCAAAGTATTGCCGACCTACTCCCTCTCTCGGATAAATGATGCCGGATCAATTAGAGATGTTGTTCTATGGGCAAAGCCTGTAACACCCTTAACAGCCCACGCTGAACCGGTGTGGTATCGGGTTCGAGATCGGACAGGCGTTCGGTGCCTTGATAGATGTCGCGCCATTGCAAGCGTGCGGGCTGGTTTTTTTCAGCAACGAGCCGAGGTTGGTAGCTGCGCTCGGGGCGCATGGCGTCCTCCACGATCGCGGTTACCTGGCGCGCGAGTTCACGCGAGTGGATGACTAAACCCATTTCGGTGTTCAGCAGGGCCGAGCGCGGGTCGAAGTTGAAGCTGCCGATAAACACGTGTTCGTCGTCGAAGACAAAGGTCTTGGCATGCAGGCTGGCGCGTGATGACCCGCTGCCGAGATTGCGCAGGCGGCCACCGGTCGGTTCGGCCACCGGCTTTAATTCGTAGAGGCTGATCCCGGCCTCCAGTAGCGGAATGCGGTAATTGGCATAGCCGGCGTGCACCACGGGCACATCGCTGGCGCCGTAGGCATTGGTCAGGACGTCGATTTGTACGCCCTGGTGGCGCCAATAGCGGAAATAGGCCATGCCGAAAGGCCCGGGTACAAAGTAGGGCGAAACGATGAGCGCACGCCGGGTGGGATCGACCCACAGGCCGGCAAGCTGACCGACCATCAGGGTTGACGTCAATTGGTCCGGATTAAGAACCTTTTCAGGCGGGTCGACGATGAGGTCGGCCCGCGCAATATTCCAGGGCGTTTTACCCGAGAGCAGTTTTGGAAGCGGGTCTGCCGCGATCAGCGTCGCACCTGATTCGCCACTCAAGCGTTTGGCGCGGTGTTGCTGCAGGAACCGGGTGGTGCGCTGTAGCTGGATTTCCCCTTTCGCAACGGGTAAGGCGGAGGCGGGGACAGCGGAATCGTTGTTCCAGTATTGATCGAATGACTGCGACATTTTTTCAACGATGGCGCCGGCAGCCAGCACGTCGAGGTCGACAAAAGTGAACGCATCGTGGGCATCGAAATATTCGTCGCCGATATTGCGGCCGCCGGTGATGCCCAGCTGATTGTCGGCAATGAAGACCTTGTTGTGCATGCGCCGATTGAGGCGGACGCTATCGCTTAGCGCCTGCCAGCCCCGAACGAACATGTTGGCGCTACGGGTGTGGAAGGAATTGAACAGCCGAATCTGGATATTGGGGTGGGCATTGAGCGTGGCAAGCCCCACCTCCTTGTCGGCCGTGTCGATGTCGTCGATCAGCAGGCGGACGCGCACGCCGCGTTCCGCCGCGGCCAGCAAGGCTGAGGCGACCAGCTTGCCGGTGGTATCGTTATGGAACAGGTAATACTGCACGTCGAGCGTGCGGGTGGCATGTTGGGCCAGGGCCAGCCGGGCCGCCAGCGCGGCTTTGCCTTCCGTCAGCAGATGGAAACCCGATTGGCCTGCGGGTAGGTGCTGCGCCAGTTGCGACTTTAATGGACCAGGGGTCTGGATTGAGGTGGCGTAGGAGGGGGTGCGCGCGGCGTCGAGATTGAGCGTGGGTGCACAGCTGGCGAGTGCCAGCAACGCAGCCAGTCCGATGCAGGCAAAGCCGATCGGGCTAGGCCGTTTGCTCATGCAATCGCTTCCAGTCGAAGTGGGGGCCAGGGTCGGTTTTACGACCGGCGGCGATGTCGCTGTGCCCCACCACGGCCTGAATCGGATAGGCCTGCTTCAATTGACGGATCAATGGCGCCAGGCTTGCATACTGGGCATGGGTAAAAGGCAGATCATCCGTGCCTTCCAGCTCGATTCCGATGGAAAAATCGTTACATCGCTCACGGCCTTGCCAGCTTGAAACGCCCGCGTGCCAGGCGCGCAGGCTGCACGGTACAAACTGGATCAGGCTGCCGTCGCGGCGGATGAAAAAATGCGCCGATACCTTGAGGTCGTGTATCGACTGGTAATACGGGTGTGCGTCCCAGTCGAGCCGGTTGGTGAAAAGCTCGATCACCGCATCGCCGTCGAACACGCCCGGCGGCAGCGAAATATTGTGGATGACGATGAGTTCGATTGCCCTGCCCTCGGGGCGCGTGTCGCAATTGGGCGAGGGCAGTGGGTGTGCGGTGGATAACCAGCCAGCCGTATCGAGTGAGAGCGGAGCGGGAAGCGACATGACACAAGCTTACTCGAGCCGCGGTCAGTCTGGAAACATCCGTGCCTTCCTGTGCGCGAGGGTGTTGCCACTTCAGTGGCTTACAGCTTGCAGGTAGACTTCGGACTTTCCTTGATTTTCAGGTGGTCCATGACCTGGCTTGAAGCGCAACAACTGCTGGACCATGCTGAGACCATTGCGTCGGAGGAAGCGGTGCAGGCTGTGCTTGAGCGCCTGGCCGGCGAGATTACCCATGCTCTGGCCGACGCATTCCCGCTGGTGCTCCCGGTGATGGGCGGTGCGGTGGTGTTCGCCGGCCAACTATTGCCGAAGCTGCGCTTTCCGCTGGAGTTCGATTATCTGCACGTCACCCGTTATCGCGGCAACACCACAGGCGCGGAGGTGGAGTGGCGCGTGCTGCCGGGGCAAAATGTGGTGGGCCGCACCGTGCTGGTGCTGGACGACATCCTGGACGAGGGTGAAACCCTGGCAGCGATCCGCGACAAGCTTCTGAGCATGGGCGCGGCGCGCGTGTGGTCGGCGGTGCTGACCGACAAGGACAATGGGCTGGATAAACCGATCCAGGCTGATTTTGTGGGGCTGCGTGTGCCCAATCGTTATGTGTTCGGCTGCGGCATGGACGTATACGGCCTGTGGCGCAACCTGCCTGCCATCTACGCTTTAAAGGACCAATAACATGCTAGGCATCATCGGCGGCACCGGGCTCACCCAGCTCGCCAATCTTGAAATCACCCATCGCAAAGTGGCGCGCACGCCCTATGGCGAAGCGTCCGGCGCGCTGACCTTCGGCCACATCTGCGATCAGGAAGTGATCTTTCTGGCGCGCCACGGCTACGGCCATACCATCCCGCCGCACGAGGTGAACTACCGCGCCAACCTGTGGGCGCTCAAGGATCATGGCGTCGATCGCGTGGTGTCGGTGGCCACCGTCGGCGGCATTCACCCCGAGCTGATTCCCGGCACGCTGGTCATTCCCGATCAGATCATCGATTACACGCATGGCCGGGCCACCACGTATTTTGTCGAAAGCGACAAACCCGTGACCCACCTCGATTTCACCTTTCCCTATTGCGATGCGATGCGTATCGCCCTGCTGCAGGCCGCAACCAGCGCCGGCATCAGCCTGCGTGACGGCGGGGTGTATGGCGCAGTGCAGGGGCCGCGCCTGGAAACCGCTGCAGAAATCAACCGTATGGAGCGCGACGGCTCCGACATGGTGGGTATGACCGGTATGCCGGAGGCCTATCTGGCACGCGAGCTTGAGCTTTGTTATGCAACCGTGGGCGCGGTGGTGAACCATGCCGCCGGACGCGGCCTGTCGACGGACGGCATCCAGATGGAAGAAATCCAGCCCTTGCTGGGCGAAGTGATGTTGCAGGTTCGGCACCTGCTGGAGCAGTTGGTGACCAATGATTCAGCCGGACTGTGCAAGTTTTAAGACCATGGTGAAATCTGTTTCGATGAAACTCAGCCGCGTATTGCGTTCGCAAGGATTCGGCTCACGCAAGGTGTGCGAGGCGCGCGTGCGGGCAGGTGCGGTCGAGGTCAACGGCGTGGTTTGCGACGATCCCGAGATCGAGGTGGACCCGGTTGGGCTCGAACTCACGGTCGATGGCGTTGTCTGGGCCTACCGTGAAAAGGCCTATGTGCTGGTGCATAAACCAGTCGGCTACGAGTGCTCGCACCATCCCAGCCATCACCGCAGCGTGTTTTCCCTGCTGCCGCCGCCGCTGTTGCAACGCGGAGTGCAATGCATCGGGCGGCTCGACCAGGACACCACGGGACTGTTGCTGTTTTCCGACGATGGCCAGTTTATCCATCGCATGATTTCGCCGAAAAAAGGCGTGGCCAAGGTGTATCGCGCCACCTGTGCCGACCCGCTTTCCGATGCCATGCTGGATGCCTTGCGCAGCGGCGTGCTCCTCAACGACGAACCGGCGCCGATTGCCGCATTGGCCTGCGAAGCGATCGATACCCACACGCTGCGGCTGTCCCTCGCCGAGGGCAAATACCATCAAGTCAAGCGCATGATTGCGGCAACCGGCAACCGGGTGGTCAGCCTGCATCGCGAGGCGATTGGCCACTATGATTTGCCCGCAAGCCTGGCGCCGGGCGAGTGGCGCTGGCTGGATGACGACGATTTGAACAGGCTGGAACAATCATGGCAATCCACGATGTCCTGAAAATGGGTGATCCGCGGCTGCTGGCGCCTGCGCGTCCGGTGGCGGATTTTGCTTCGCTGGAACTGGCCCAGCTGATTGTCGACATGCACGACACCATGCGCGCGCTCAATGGCGCCGGCCTCGCGGCGCCGCAAATCGGCGTAAGCCTGCAGGTCGTGATCTTCGAGGTCAACGTGAACCCCTTGCAACCCAACCCGCGTTATCCGGAAGTTGAACCGGTGCCCTTTACTGTTCTGATCAACCCGGTGCTCACACCCTTGTCGGACATGATGGAGGAGGGCTGGGAGGGGTGTCTGTCGGTTCCGGGCATGCGCGGACTGGTGCCGCGCTACACAGAACTGCGCTATCAGGGCTTCGATGCGACCGGCCAGCCGATCGACCGCAGCGTCAGCGGTTTTCATGCGCGCGTGGTGCAGCACGAAGTCGATCACTTGAACGGCGTGCTGTATCCCATGCGGATTCGTAACCTGCGTGACTTTGGTTACACTGAAACCCTATTCCCCGGGCAGCACCTGCAGGATGATTAGCAGGCAATCCTGATTCCTGGCACGCATTTGGCAGGCCTAAAGTTGTTCCGGCCTTTGCCGCTAACTTGTTACGTAGTCGTGGGCGAGGTGCCCCGGCACAGGCAGCAAGGATAACGATGAATCCAGAACAACACATCCAGCAGGCCCAACGCAGTATTTGTCCATCCCGCATGATGATGGATGAAGCGGTTCAACTCGACGATCTTGCAGCGCAGTTGATGACCGTGCAGCGGTATTGGAATGCCCCCAGCCGTGAAGTCTATCTGGCCGAGGCCCTGGCGGAAAGCCGTGTTGTCTGGCATGGCATTCAGGCTTCTGTTGCGGGCAGCACGCTGGCATTGCCATCGGACGTGCAGCACAACCTGCTGATTCTTTCGGTTTACGCGGATAGCAAGATCAGTGCGTGCGAGGAAAATCCGAACGCCGAAATGCTGAGCAGCCTGATCGCGCTGACGCGTACGCTGGCGGGCAGCCTCAAGGAATGGCAGGTGGCCGCATGAGCGGGCTGATAGACATGCAGCGTGCAGGGGTCGAAGCTCAGGAGAACAAGGGTTCGGGTCTGCGTCTGGCCGGTAGCGTGGGAGCAGGCACGTCTGTCCGCCCCGGTCGTGTCCGTAATCGCACGAAAACCGAGCCGGACGAGAAAGTTAAAAAGCCCGCCAGCGAATCCAGCAAGAAATCGCCATCGACACGCAAGGCACCGGCACGCGGGCGCTACGTGGACGAATACGCGCGCCCCGCGCCCTGATTCGCTTTAGCCGGATCACTTCAACGCTTCCCGTATTTCGGCGACCAGCGCTTCTACCTCGGCAGGCGTATTCAAGGGCTCACCCAGAACCTGGAATGTATCCTCGGCGCGCTCACCCAGCGTGTCGATTTTGGCCGCATAGACACTTACGTGATGCCGCATCAGGACTTCCGCAATTTTAAACAACAATCCGCCGCGATCCGCGCAGGTGATCGACAGCATATGGCCGTGGCCGGGTGCGTCGGCTTCCAGTCGTACCGTTGTGGGGTAGGGGTGATGGCGCTGGTGGCGAGACAATCGTCCATGTGGCACGGCTTGTATCGGGCGTGCCGGATCGAGGTCGCGTGTCAGTTCGTGTTCCACAAAACTCAGGAAATCGCGATAGTGAATCCCGCGATTCGCCAGATCCATCACCTGGAAACTGTCCAGCGCGTAGCCATGTCGGGTGGTGTGAATCTTGGCTTCAAGAATGGAGTACTGAATCCGGGCAAAGAAGCCACAGATGCGGGCAAACAGATCGGCACGGTTGGGGGTGTATACCAGCACCTGGATACCTTCTCCCGCAGGGGATAGGCGCGCGCGTACGACCGCGTCCGGGCTGTCGATGCGCTGCCATAGCATCCGTGCCTGCCAGGCCATATCCAGTGCCTCGAAGCGGGCGAAGTAACGGGCATCGAGGTGTTGCCATAAGGCGTCGGCCGCCGTATTGGGCAGGCCGTACAGGGCAAGATTGACGCGCGCCTCCTGTTGCCGGGTGGTCGTGTCGGACACGGCGACTTCGCCGCTCGTCAGATGCATCCGCGTCGTTTTGTACAGGTCTTCCAGCAACTTGCCTTTCCAGGCATTCCAGACATGCGGACTGGTGCCACGGATGTCGGCAACAGTGAGAAGATACAAGGCAGTCAGGCGGCGCAGGCTGCCGACTTTGGCGGCAAATGCGGCGATGACGTCGGGGTCGCTGATGTCCTCCTTTTGCGAGGTTCTGGACATGACCAGATGCGTGCCGACCAGCCAGGCAACCAGTTCGCTGTCCGTTTTGTCGAGTCCGTGCTGGACGCAAAATCGCTGGGCATCTGCCATGCCCAGTTCGGAGTGGTCGCCTCCACGGCCCTTGGCGATGTCGTGAAACAGCGCCGCCAGATATAACAGTTCGGGTTTTTCGAACGAGGTCATCAGTTCGCTGGCAAGCGGCAATTCGTGCGCCAGTTCCGGCACGGTCAGCCGCCGCACGTTGCGCAATACGGTCAGGATGTGTTCGTCCACGGTATAGACGTGAAACAGGTCATGCTGCATTTGTCCCACAATTTTCCGAAAAACCGGCAAGTACCTTCCCAATACGCTGTTTTCGTTCATGCGCCGCAACTCATGAACGATGCCTTGCGGTTGTTTGAAAAACTCAATGAACAAAGCCTTGTTGAC
>JADMKH010000138.1:0-19431 GCA_018780025.1 Thiobacillus sp. | reverse complement strand
ACGTGAAACAGGTCATGCTGCATTTGTCCGATGATGCGGCCAAACGCCGGGATGGTGCATCCGAGCAGCCCGTATCGGTGCATGGCACGCAGCGCCCGGGTGATGCCCCGCGGCTGGCGCAGCAGCGACATGAACAGCGCGCGATGCTTGGGATTGGCGCGAAATGCGGCATTGATATGGGCGCGCCCGCGCCACAGCGCGCGCAGCGTGGCTGGCTCGAAGCCCGCCAGTTCCGGGTGCTGGGCGTACAGGATGAAGGCACGCAGCATCGCGTCGGGTTTGTGCTTGAAGAGGTCGGCGGAGCGGGCTTCCAGCAGGTTGGCCCGGACCTGAAAATCTTCATCAATGGGCTCGGGCGGTGCGGTCACCGGAAACAGTCGCACCCGAAGCGACTGCAGCAGAATGTCATTGGCGCGTTGAATCAGTTTGGCGGCGCGGTAGTAGCCCTGCATCAGATGCTCGCCGGCCCGCTTGTGCGCGGTGTCGGTCAGCCCCAGTTGTGCAGCCAGCTCGGTCTGGAAGTCGAAAGCCAGGCGATCCTCGCGTCGCTTGGCCAGCAGATGCAGGTGGATTCGCAGTCCCGACAGGCCGGTTTCAACGTGCGCAATGCGCCGCGCCTCGAGTCGGGTCAGCAGGTTGGCCTCTGCCAGTCCGTTCCAGCCTCCGGCAATGCCGCACGCCTGGGCCAGCCAGTGGATGGTATGCAGGTCGCGAAGACCGCCCGGGCTGTCTTTCAGGTTGGGTTCGAGCTTGTAGGCGCTGTCATCGAAACGGGCATGACGTGCCCGCTGTTCGACCCATTTGCCGTCAAAAAAGTGCTGGGCGTCGAATCGCGCCTGAAACCGGGATTTGAATTCGTCGAACAGGGTGGCGGCGCCCCACACGAAGCGTGCTTCCAGCTGGTTGGTTTCCACGGTGATGTCAGCATCGGCCTCGGAAATACAGGTGTCGATGGTGCGTACGCTATGGCCGATTTCCAGACCGACATCCCAGCAGGCCTGAACCCAGCTTTCCAGTACAGCCTGTTGATCAGGGTTGGGGTCGTGCGGCAGCAGCAGCAGCACGTCCACGTCAGAGCCCGGGAAAAGCTCACCCCGCCCATAGCCGCCGACGGCAGCAAGACAGACGCTTTCTGGCAGCCCGACCCGGGCACTGAGTTCCACCAGCACGCCATCGACCAGCGCGGCGTGGCGGGACAGGTAGCGGGAAACCTCGGGCTTCCCGAGATAGGCGGCTGCCAGCGCGGCGCGACCGGATTTGAGCTGTTCGCGAAGGTCGGCGAACGGGGTTTCGTTCACGTCGCCGATAGAATGCGATCGGGGAGGGCCGGGCTGCCAGCCGACACGGTCAACACTTCATAGCCCGCATCCGTGACCAGCACAGTGTGTTCCCACTGCGCCGACAGACTGCGATCCTTGGTGGTGATGGTCCAGCCATCCGGCATCTGGCGGATATCGCGTCGCCCGGCATTGATCATCGGCTCGATGGTGAAAGTCATGCCGGCTTCCAGCACCAGGCCGGTGCCGGCTTTGCCGTAATGCAGCACCTGCGGGTCTTCGTGGAAATTGAGGCCGATGCCGTGACCGCAAAATTCGCGCACCACGCTGTAGCCGCTGTTTTCGGCAAACTGCTGGATCGCGTGGCCGACATCGCCCAGCCGTGCCCCCGGTTTGACCTGTGAAATGCCTATCCACATGGCCTCGTAGGTGATCTGGATCAGGCGTTTGGCCTGCACCGTGACATCGCCTACTGCAAACATGCGGCTGGTGTCGCCGTGCCAGCCATCCTTGATCACGGTGATATCGAGGTTCACGATATCGCCGTTTTTCAGCACCTTGTCGCCCGGCACGCCATGGCACACCTGATTGTTGACCGAAGTGCAGATCGATTTGGGGTAGGGCGCATGGCCGGGAGGCGCGTAGTTGAGCGGTGCCGGAATCGTGCCTTGCACGTTGACCATGTAGTCGTGGCAGAGCTTGTCGAGTTTGCCGGTGGTGACGCCGGGTTTGACGAAGGGCGTGATGTAATCGAGCACTTCCGACCCGAGTCGGCCGGCGATGCGCATGCCTTCGATTTCAGCGCCGGTTTTGATGGTGACAGTCATGGGGCGTAGGGCGTAGGGTAAATGCGCATTCTATCGCGCCCGCAGCCGGACAGGACAACCCTGAAACCGTCATGGGCACTCGCACTCGCACCGGCAACTGGCTCAGCCCGGACAGCATTGGCCGGGGATAAGTGGAGCGCCTGCCCCGGATTTTGATTCGGGCCGGCGGGGCGGGTAAGCGGAGGCTGGTTTTCCCTTGAAAAGTAAGCCTTATGGCATTAGAATCACCGGCTGTCCGGAATCGTTCGGATAAATACGCACACCTGTCATTGAAGGGTGGTTGCACGTTTACCTAACAAACGTGCGGCTGCTGACGGGTGGAGGCTCAACCCTTTAGGAGTTTTACATGTCAGTCACAATGCGCCAAATGCTGGAAGCCGGTGTCCACTTCGGTCACCAAACCCGTTTCTGGAACCCCAAGATGGCCCCGTACATTTTCGGTCATCGCAGCAAAATTCACATCGTCAACCTGGAAAAATCGCTGCCGATGTTCCAGGATGCACAAAAATTCGTCCGTCAGCTTTCTTCGAACAAGGGCACTGTCCTCTTCGTCGGCACCAAGCGCGCTGCGCGCGACATCGTGCGCGAGGAAGCGCAGCGCGCCGGCATGCCTTACGTCGACAACCGCTGGCTGGGCGGCATGCTGACCAACTTCAAGACGGTCAAGCAATCGATCAAGCGTCTGAACGATCTGGAAGCCTCGCTGGCCGAGCCGGGCCGTCTGTCGAAAAAGGAAACGCTGACCGTTCAGCGTGAAGTCGACAAGCTGGAACGCAGCCTGGGCGGCATCCGCGAAATGGGCGGTCTGCCCGACGCGCTGTTCATTATCGATGTCGGCTACCAGAAGGGCGCCGTGGTCGAAGCCAAGAAGCTGGGGATTCCGGTCATTGGCGTGGTGGACACCAACAACAGCCCCGAAGGCCTGGATTACGTGATCCCGGGTAACGATGACTCGGCGCGCGCAATTCGCCTGTATGCACGTGGCATGGCCGATGCGGCGCTGGAAGGTCGCGCTCAGGTTATCAGCGACATCGTTGGCGGCGAAGAATTCATCGAAGTTGAGGAAGACGAAGAGGGCGGCGTCGCCGCTGAATAAGCGTAACGCGCTGCTGCGTCGCCGGAGGAATCCGGCGAGCGTATTCAAGGAGGGGCGTTTGCCCCTCTTTCCGTATTGAAACTGGCTGTATCGAAACCGAATTGAAGGAGTGCAACATGGCAGAAATTACTGCAAGCATGGTTAAAGAGCTGCGCGAAAAAACCGACGCGCCGATGATGGACTGTAAAAAAGCGCTGACGGAAGCGGGCGGCGATATGCAGAAAGCGGACGAAATTCTGCGCGTGCGTTTCGGCAACAAGGCTGCCAAGAGCGCAGGTCGTGTGGCCGCTGAAGGCGTCGTGACGATTGCCATCAGTGCCGATAGCAAGTCGGCTGCCATGGTGGAAGTGAACTGCGAAACCGATTTCGTGGCCAAGAATGACGACTTCCTGGCGTTGTCCAACGCGCTGGCTGAAATGGTGCTGAATCAGAATCCGGCTGACGTGGCTGCCTTGTCTGCACTGCCGCACAATGGCAGCACCGTGGAAGCGGTCCGCACCGAGCTGGTTGGCAAAATGGGCGAAAACATGTCGGTGCGCCGCTTTGTTCGCCTGGACGGTCAGGGCAAGTTCGCCAGCTACATCCACAGCGGCAAGATCGGCGTGCTGGTCGATGTGACGGGCGACGAAGCGCTGGCGCGCGATATTGCCATGCATATCGCCGCATCCAAGCCGAAGTCGCTGGACGCATCGGGCGTGTCGCCGGATCTGCTGGATACGGAACGGCGCATTGCCATCGAGAAAGCCAAGGAAGCCGGCAAGCCCGAAGCCATGCTGGAAAAAATTGCCGAAGGCACGGTGCAAAAATATCTCAAGGAAGTCACGTTGTTGTCGCAGCCTTTCGTCAAGGACGACAAGCAGACCGTCGAGCAGGTGCTCAAGTCGAAAAACTCGCAGTGTCATGGTTTCGTGATGCTTGTGGTGGGTGAGGGCATCGAAAAGAAAGTGACCGACTTTGCCGCTGAAGTGGCGGCTGCCGGCAAGGTTTAAGCCAGCATGGCCCCGGTCCGACGCATACTGCTGAAGCTGTCCGGCGAGGCCCTGATGGGGCCGGAGGGGTTTGGCTACCATGGCGAAACCATGGCCGGTTTTGTCGCGCAGATACGCGACGTGGCGGCGTTAGGCGTGCAGGTGGGAATTGTCGTCGGGGGCGGAAATCTGTTTCGCGGCGCCACCGGCGCATTGTCCGGAATGAACCGCGCCAATGCCGACTCGATGGGCATGCTGGCCACGGTGATGAATGCGCTGGCGTTGAAAGATGCGTTGCAACTGGCTGGAGTCGATGCGCGGGTGCAAACGGCAGTTCATATCAGCCATGTTGGCGAGGCGTTTGATCGCGATGTGGCGGTGCGTCATCTGGAGGCCGGTCGGGTGGTGATTTTCGGGGGGGGAACGGGCAATCCGTTTTTCACCACGGATACGGCAGCCGCATTGCGCGCAGCCGAGATTGATGCTGATTTGTTGATCAAGGCGACCAAGGTCGATGGGGTGTACTCCGCCGATCCTAATAAAGACGCAACGGCTACGCGCTACGAGACGCTCGGTTTCGATGAGGCAATCGCCAACAATCTGGGTGTGCTGGATACTGCCGCTTTTGCCTTGTGTCGTGAACAGAAACTGACCCTGGTTGTGTTCAACGTTTTCAAGGCCGGTGCGTTGAAGCGCGTGGTGATGGGTGAAAACGAAGGCACGCGGGTTTCCTTGAACCAAGGGCCTGTTCATGAATAACTTGAACATTCTTGCCGCACTGGCGGGCGCGCTGCTGCGTTGCCAGTCGCTTGCAGGGAATGGCCATGCGGCGCGCCCGGCGCCTTGCATCGCATCCCGCCAGCACGCCAATAATTGTCCAGCTTATACATGAACAGGCCCTAAGGAGTTGAAATGGCTGAAATGAGCATCGCCGAAATCAAACAATCTGCCGAAGAAAAAATGGGCAAAACGCTGGAATCGCTGAAAATCGATTTGGCAAAAGTTCGCACCGGGCGTGCGCATGTCGGTATTCTCGATCACGTGATGGTCGACTATTACGGTAGCCCCACTGCTGTCCCGCTGGTGTCGAACGTGTCGCTGATCGACAGCCGTACGATAGGCGTGCAGCCATGGGAAAAGAACATGGTCGCCAAGATTGAGAAAGCGATACGCGATTCCGACCTGGGCCTCAATCCTTCCACCTATGGCGATGTGATCCGGGTGCCGACGCCGTCCCTGACCGAAGAGCGTCGTCGTGATCTGATTAAAGTGGTGCGCAACGAAGCTGAAGGGGCGCGCGTGGCAGTCCGCAATATCCGCCGCGACGCTAACGGTACCGTCAAAGACATGGTCAAGGAGAAGACCGCGACGGAAGACGAAGAGCGCCGCACCCAGGACGAGGTGCAAAAACTCACCGACAAATACATCGGCGAAATCGACAAGATGCTGGCCGATAAAGAGAAAGACCTGCTCGCAGTCTGAGCATCTCTGGTGAGCATATTCGGCGTGACTGACCGCGCGAAGCAAACAACTCCAACACGTTCTGAGGTGCCTCGGCACATTGCCATCATCATGGATGGCAATGGCCGCTGGGCGAAGCGCCGGTTGATGCCGCGCGTGGCCGGCCATCGCAAGGGCGTTGAAGCCTTGCGCGGGGTGATCCGCGCCTGTGCCGAACGCGGCGTGTCGCATCTCACCGTTTTTGCCTTCAGCTCCGAAAACTGGCGCCGTCCGCATGAAGAAGTCACTCTGTTGATGGAGTTGTTCATGCGCGCACTGGAAAATGAAGTCGCACGCCTGCACGAAAATGGTATCCGGTTTCGGGTGATTGGCGACGTGTCGGGGTTTTCCGAACGTATCCAGACGCTGATTCGGGATGCCGAAGCGCTCACCATCAACAACACCCGCCTTACGTTTACGGTTGCCGCCAACTACGGCGGACGCTGGGACATCGTGCAGGCGGTCAAGCGCTTGATGGAATCGGGCGTGGCGCCAGACGCGGTAAACGAAGTCCTGCTGGCACAACAACTGAGTGTTGCCGATGTGCCCGAACCCGACCTCTTTATCCGCACCGGCGGCGAGCAGCGCATCAGTAATTTCCTGTTATGGCAACTGGCCTACACCGAATTGCATTTCACCGATGCCTTGTGGCCCGACTTTGATGCGGCAGCGCTTGACGCAGCGATTGCGTCTTACCGTTCCCGTGAGCGCCGGTTTGGCCGGACCAGCGATCAGGTGCGTGCGCCATCGTGACGCCATACGCGGAGCAGCGTCAATGACACCGCTACTCAGACGGGTACTGACAGCCTTGGTCATGCTGGGCGTGTTTGTGTCTGCGGTGCTGTGGGCACCCGGCTGGTTATGGGCGATCTTGATGGCGGGGGTGGCTGGCCTGGCCGCCTATGAATGGGCGCGTCTGAGTGATTTCCCGCCGCTGTCGGCGCGCGTTTATGCAGCGTTGCTGGCGCTTGCTGCGTTGGTATTGCCCTATGTTCTGGCTGAGAACTGGCCTGCATTTCAGACGGGACTCATCGTGCTGGCGATGGGGTTCTGGCTGCTGGTTGCCCCGCTGTGGTTACTCGGCCGATGGCGTGCGCAGCAGGTATGGGTGCGTGCCCTGGTCGGCGCCGTGCTGCTGTTGCCGACCTGGGCGGCACTCCTGTATTTGCATTCACGCGGCCCCGCTGTATTAATGGGGGTGATGGCGATTGTCTGGATTGCCGATACGGCAGCCTACTTTGCGGGGCGTCATTTTGGGCGCCGCAAGCTCGCACCCACGATCAGCCCGGGCAAAACCTGGGAAGGCGTCGCGGGCGCGTGGGGTGCGCTCGTGCTGTATGCGGGCGCATTGAGTCTATGGGTCGGGCTGCCCTTGTTGTCGCTGCTTCTTATGGTGTCGGGATTGCTCTATCTGTCGGTGCTGGGCGATTTGTTCGAGTCCTGGGTCAAGCGCGTTTCCGGCATGAAAGACAGCGGCACCATGCTGCCTGGCCATGGCGGCGTGCTGGACCGGATTGATGCCCTGCTCTCTACCGTGCCGATCGCGGCGGGTATGCTCATGTGGCTGGAGCGTGCTGCATGAAACCAGGCAACACAAAATCCGGTGCTCCCTCCCCGCGCGTACTGACCGTATTGGGCGCCACCGGCACCATCGGCGTCAATACGCTTGATGTCGTGTCGCGCCATCCAGGCCGGTTCGAAATTTTTGCCTTGACCGGCGCGACCCAGGTCGAACGCATGGTCGAGCAATGTCGGGTTCACCGGCCGCGCGTGGCGGTGATGAGCGAGCCTGCAGCGGCGAGGGCATTGCGCGCACGCATCGCGGAAGAGAAGCTTGCGGTGACGGTGCTGGAAGGGCCCGATGCGTTGACCGAAGTGGCAACTGCCCCCGAAGTCGATACCGTCATGGCCGCCATCGTCGGTGCTGCGGGCTTGCCTGCTACCCTGGCCGCGGCGCAGGCAGGCAAAAGAATACTGCTCGCGAATAAAGAGACGCTGGTGGTGTCCGGCCAGTTGTTCATGGATGCGATAGCCGCCAGTGGCGCCGAATTGCTGCCTATCGATTCCGAGCACAATGCGATTTTCCAGTCGCTGCCACGGGATTTTGAGGGGGATTTTCAACGCGCCGGGGTGAATGCTTTGTGGCTCACGGCTTCCGGTGGACCTTTCCGCACCTGGTCCGCTGAAGCCATTGCTGCTGCCACGCCTGCGCAAGCGGTCGCCCATCCCAACTGGGTCATGGGGAAAAAGATCTCGGTCGATTCGGCGAGCCTGATGAACAAGGGCCTCGAAGTGATCGAGGCGCGCTGGCTGTTCAATGCGCGCCCCGAGCAAATCAAAGTGGTGGTCCATCCGCAAAGCATCGTGCATTCGATGGTCGAATATGTTGATGGTTCGGTCATTGCGCAAATGGGGTCGCCCGATATGCGCACACCGATTGCTTATGCGCTGGGCTTTCCCGAGCGTATCGAGGCGGGCGTGTCAGCACTTGACTTGATGGGCAGGCAGCTCACTTTCGAAGCGCCTGACACAGCCCGCTTTCCCTGTCTGCACCTGGCGTTCGATGCACTGCATTCGGGGGGCAACGCCGCGGCCCTGCTGAATGCCGCCAACGAAGTGGCGGTGGCGCGTTTTCTGGACGGCACCGTCCCCTTCAACGCCATCGCCGCGAGCATTGCCCATACCCTGGATAAGCTGGCTGACGGCGCAGTTCAAACGCTGGATGAATTGCTCGATGCTGACCGCCGGGCGCGGACAGTGACCGAAACGTATCTGGAACGCGTAAACGCATGAATATTTTGCACACAATATTATGGTTTCTGATTGCGATCGGCATCCTGGTCGTGGTGCACGAGTTGGGTCATTACTTCGCCGCGCGACTGGCCGGTGTCAAGGTGCTGCGTTTTTCAGTCGGCTTCGGGAAGCCGCTACTCAGCCGTCGTTTCGGTCGGGATCAAACCGAGTGGTCGCTGGCCGCATTGCCGCTCGGCGGCTACGTCAAGATGCTCGATGAGCGGGAGGGTGAAGTCCCGGCGGCCGAGGCGCACCGCAGCTTTAATCGCGCCAGCGTCTGGCGGCGCATCGGCATTGTTGCTGCGGGCCCCATCGCCAACTTCCTGCTCGCAATCGTATTTTATGCGGCCTTGTTCATGCATGGCTTGCCTGCACTGAAGCCCATGATCGGCGCGCCGCCTGCAGGAACCCCCGCTGCCCAGGCCGGGTTGGTCGCGGGCGATGAAATACGCAGCGTCAACGGCAATGAAACCCTTTCATTCCAGGACTTGCGGCTGAATCTGCTGCGTGTCGGGGTGGCCGGCGACCCCATCGTGCTGGGGCTGGCGAATGGCCGCAGCGTGCAACTCGATGCGCAATCTATTGAAACCGAGAACCTGGAGCGGGATACCCTGCGCCCCCTGGGGATCGTGCGTTTCGATCCGGACATTGCGCCGGTGATTGGAAAAGTTCTTCCTGATGGCGCTGCCGCGCGCGCGGGTTTTCAGCCCGGCGACCGGCTGGTTTCGGCCAACGGTCAGGCCGTTGCAAACTGGCAGGCCTGGGTGGAGTTGATACGCCAGCATCCTGCCAAGCCCTTGCGTATTGAGTATGAACGGAAAGGGCAGGGCGCAAGCTTGACGGTGGTGCCGGATGCCGTGGACGAAGCCGGTCAGCGCGTCGGCAAGATCGGCGCCGGCCCGCAGGTTGACGAAGCCATGCTGGCCACGCTGATGACCGAGGTGCGTTACGGTCCGCTCGAAGCGCTGGGGCAGGGCGCGGTCAAAACCTGGGACATGAGCCTGTTCACCCTGGAGATGATGGGGCGTATGGTATTGGGGCAAGTATCCTGGAAAAACCTGTCGGGCCCGCTGACGATTGCCGATTATGCAGGGCAGAGCGCCACGCTTGGCTGGATCAGTTTTGTGGGCTTTCTGGCGCTGGTAAGTGTGAGCCTGGGGGTGCTGAATCTGCTGCCGATCCCGTTACTGGATGGGGGGCACCTCATGTATTATGTGGCGGAAGTTTTCACGGGCCGGTCGGTGTCTGAGCGCACCATGGAAATAGGCAGCCGGATCGGCATGGCACTCCTGCTGCTGTTGATGTCTTTTGCCCTGTTCAACGATTTGCAACGCCTGATAGGTGGATGAAATAAACATGATTCTGAACCGTTTGTCGCTTGCGCTAGCCGCCGTTTTTGCCGTGCAGCCTGTCTTTGCCGAGGAGCCATTCATCGTCAAAGACATCCGGGTCGAAGGCATCCAGCGTACCGAGGCGGGAACCGTATTCAGCTACCTGCCGGTGAAAGTCGGCGAGATGATGACCGACGAAAAAACCGCAGCGGCGATCAAGGCACTCTACGCCACCGGTTTTTTCAAGGATGTCAGGCTGGAAACACGCGATGGGGTGGTGATTGTCACGGTTGAAGAGCGCCCCTCGATTGCCAAAATTACGCTGTCGGGCATCAAGGAGTTTTCCGAAGAAGACTTGAAAGCCGGTTTGAAACAGACAGGCCTGGCAGAGGGTCGCGTACTCGACCGGGCGCTGCTTGAGAAGGCCGAGCAGGAATTGCAGCGTCAGTATTTCAACCGCGGAAAATACGCAGTCGAAATCAAATCCACGCTGACGCCGCTGGAGCGCAACCGGGTTGCGGTGCAGTTCGATGTGGTCGAAGGCAGTAGCGCCAAAATCCAGCAGATCAGCATCGTTGGCAACAAGGCGTTCAAGGAAAAGGAGCTGCTGAACCAGTTCACCTCGACCACGCCGGGCTGGTTGACCTGGTACAGCAAAAATGACCAGTATTCCAAAACGCGCCTGAGCGGGGATATCGAAGCCTTGCGCTCGTTTTACCTCAATCGCGGTTATCTGGAATTTAACGTCGATTCCAATCAGGTGTCGATTTCGCCTGACAAACAGGGCATCTATATCACTATCAACGTGACCGAAGGGCCGCAGTACAGGGTGTCGGACGTCAAGCTGGCGGGGCAGATGCTGGTGCCGGAAGCCGAGTTGAGAAAGCTCATCACCATCAAGCCGGGCGAGGTGTTCGCGCGTGATCGCCTGACCGAGACCACCAAGAAAATCGGCGATCGTCTGGGCAATGACGGCTACGCGTTCGCCAACGTCAACGCGGTACCCGAACTCGATCGGGAAAAGGGCATGGTCGCGTTCACCCTGTTCGTCGATCCCGGTCGTCGCGTCTACGTTAACCGCGTCAACGTCGCCGGCAACACCAAAACCCGCGATGAAGTGGTGCGCCGCGAAGTGCGACAAATGGAAGGCGCGTATTACGATGCCGAAAAAATCAACCGTTCGCGCGAACGGCTCAACCGTCTGGGTTTCTTCAGCGAAGTCAATATCGAAACCCCGAGCGTGGCCGGCACCACCGACCAGGTCGACGTCAATGTGGGCGTGACCGAAAAGCCCACCGGCAACGTGATGCTGGGCGCCGGCTTCTCGTCGTCCGAGGGCCTGGTGCTGTCGGGCTCGGTGTCGCAGAACAATGTGTTCGGCACCGGCAACCGGGTGTCGGCGCAAATCAACTCGGGCAGCGTCAATACCGTGTATGCGTTGTCGTTTACCAACCCCTATTTCACGCTTGACGGCGTCAGTCTGGGCTACGACCTGTACCGGCGCGACGTCGATTCGAGTTCGCTCGATAATGTGAGTAATTACAAGACATCAACTTATGGTGCGGGTGTGCGGCTTGGGCTGCCGCTCAACGAGCGCGATTCCATCTCGTTTGGCCTGACCTACGAGCGGACCTCGCTTGAAATTGATCCTGCTTTCACTGTTACCCCTAGCCCGTACCAAAGGTTCGTGGGTATTGGGAAATCCACGCGCGACGACGATACGTTGCGTCTCGATACCGCCTGGGCGCGCGATACCCGCAACAGCCATTTGTTCCCAACCAAAGGCATGCTGCAGCGTGTGGCGGCGGAGGTTGGCACACCCGCCGGCAGTCTTCAGTATTACAAATTGTCGTATCAGCAACAGCACTTCTTGCCGCTGAGCAAAAGCTTTACCCTCATGCTCAACGGAGAAGTGGGCATCGGCGATGGTCTGGCGGGCGATGAACTGCCGTTCTTCAAGAACTTTTATGCGGGCGGAAACAGCTCGGTGCGCGGCTTCAAGAACGGTACGCTGGGGCCCAAGGATGCCAACGGCGATGCGCTGGGCGGCAACAAGCGCGTGATCGCCAATGCGGAACTCTTCTTCCCCTTGCCGGGACTCAAGGATGACCAGTCGTTGCGGATGTCGGCGTTTGTCGATGCGGGCGCTGCCTGGGGTCCCAACGACGCTACGCCAGGCTTGTACGAGAAACTTGCGTTCGGAGACTTGCGTTATTCCGCGGGGGTGGCGTTGCTGTGGGTCTCGCCGCTCGGTCCGCTCAAATTCAGCCTGGCGCAACCCCTTGTCAGCAAGACGGGCGACAAATCTGAAGTGTTTCAATTCACCTTGGGCAATGTGTTCTGAGGTTAGCCGTTACTGGAGTATTTGATGATGAAGTTCAAGCCGTTTGCCATTTCCCTGTCTGTGGTGCTGGTGTCTGCGTTTTCCGCAACCCCCGTCCTGGCAGACAAGGTTGGATTCGTTAACACCGAGCGTCTGATTCGCGAAGCGCCGTTGTCCGTTTCTGCCCAAAAGAAACTCGAGCGTGAGTTCGCTACCCGTGATGCGGAATTGCAGAAGCTCGCCAAGCAGGCCCGGGATCTGCAGGCGCAACTGGACAAGGACGGCGTGACCATGTCGGACAGTGATCGCAAGTCGAAAGAGCGCGATCTGGGGAATCTCAACCGTGACCTGCAACGCCAGGGCCGTGAGTTTCGCGAAGATCTCAACCTCCGCCGCAACGAAGAGCTGGGGCAGATTCAGGAGCGTGCACGCAAGGCCATCCAGGAGATCGCGCGCGCCGAAAAATATGACCTGATCGTCGAGCAGGCGGTCTATGTCGACCCCAAGAACGATATCACTGACCGTGTAATGAAGGCGCTGGGCGGCAAATAAGCCAGACCTGGGCGATCTCCATCCGATGCAAGTCACGCTGACAGACCTGGTCGCCCAATTTGGCGGGGAACTCGTGGGTGATGGCGCCCGAACCGTGCGCCAGGTTGCACCGCTGGATCGCGCCACAGCAGAAGAAATAGGCTTCGTTTCCCAAAGCAAATATCTGGCCCAACTGTCCTCGACTCAAGCGGGGGCAGTCATCCTGCCTGATGATGCGCGCGATGCGACTGATTTGCCGCGCATTCTCACCCCCCATCCATATCTGTATTTTGCGCGCGTGTCGGCGCTGCTGAATCCCCCGTTGCGACCTCAGGCAGGCATCCATCCAGCGGCAACTGTTGCACCTGACGCAGTGATTGCAGCCGATGCCAGCATTGCGGCCGGAGCGGTCGTTGGGCAGGGCGCGCATATCGGCGCCCGGACGGTCGTGGGGCCCAACTGCGTTGTCGGCGACCATGCGCGCGTCGGTGCGGACTGCCATCTGCACGCAAATGTTACGCTTTACCACGCCTGTGTCGTCGGTGAGCGGTGCATCCTGCATTCAGGCTGCGTGATTGGCTCGGATGGTTTTGGCTATGCACCCGCCGCAGGCGGGTGGGAGAAAATCCCGCAGATTGGCCGCGTCCTGATCGCTGACGACGTGGAAATCGGCGCCTGCACAACCATTGATCGCGGTGCGCTTGAAGACACGGTTATTGGTGAGGGCGTCAAGCTCGACAATCTGGTTCAGGTGGCGCATAACGTGCACATAGGCGCGCATACGGCGATTGCTGCCTGCACCGGGATTGCGGGCAGCGCAAAAATCGGCCGCCACTGCATGATAGGGGGCGCGGCCATGATATTCGGGCATATCGATATTGCAGACGGCACGCGTATTTCAACCAACACCCTGATCACCAAGTCACTGCCAAAGGCAGGCACCTACACCTCGGCGCTGCCTTTTTCCGAACACGCAGTTTGGCAAAAAAACGCCGTACACATGCGTAATCTCGACAAACTGGCGGACCGCATCAAGCAGCTTGAAAAACGCCTTAACGAATTGGAAAATGCATCATGATTATGGATATCGAGCAGGTCATGCAGTACCTGCCGCATCGCTACCCTTTTTTGTTGATCGACAAAGTGACCGAGCTCGAACTCGGAAAATCTATCACCGCGCTTAAAAACGTCACCATCAATGAGCCGTTTTTCCCCGGCCATTTCCCCGGTGCACCCGTGATGCCGGGTGTGTTGATCCTGGAAGCGATGGCCCGGGCGGCGGCTATTTTGTCATTTAAAACCAAGGGTTACGCGCCT
This sequence comes from Thiobacillus sp., assembly GCA_018780025.1. Taxonomy (GTDB): domain Bacteria; phylum Pseudomonadota; class Gammaproteobacteria; order Burkholderiales; family Thiobacillaceae; genus Thiobacillus. The sequence goes on along the minus strand of JADMKH010000138.1, from coordinate 5,468 downwards.
GAGGATATCGGGATCGTTTATTTTGCCGGTATTGATGGTGCGCGTTTCAAGAAACCGGTCAAGCCAGGCGATCAGTTGATGCTGAAGATCGATATCGTGCGTGAAATGCGCGGCATCTGGAAATACACGGGCCGCGCCGAAGTGGACGGGGCACTGGTGGCTGAAGCCGAACTCATGGCGACGTTGCGCGCCAAATCCTGAGATGACCAGGATTCATCCCACCGCATTGGTTGATGCGCGCGCACAACTTGCCGACGACGTCGAGATTGGCCCCTACAGCATCATTGGCGAACATGTGAAAATCGGTGCCGGCACCACGGTCGGCGCCCATGCCGTCATCACCGGCCATACCACGATTGGCGCCCATAACCAGATCTTTCATTTTGTTTCGCTTGGAGAAGCGCCGCAGGATAAAAAATACGCAGGCGAGCCCACCCGACTGGAAATTGGCGACCATAATGTCATACGCGAGTTCTGCACGTTCAATATCGGGACGGTGCAGGACCGGGGTGTGACCACGATCGGCTCACACAACTGGATCATGGCATACGTCCATATTGCGCACGACTGCGTGGTCGGCGACCGTGCGATTTTCGCCAACAATGCTTCGCTGGCCGGACACGCCGAAGTGGGCGACTGGGCCATCCTGGGCGGCTTTACCGGCGTGCATCAGTTTTGCAAAGTCGGCGCGCATGTGATGACCGGCATTTCCAGCGTTGTATTCAAGGACATTCCGCCCTTCATCATGGCTTCGGGCCAACCGGCTGCCCCACATGGCCTGAATAGCGAAGGCCTCAAGCGCCGTGGGTTCACGACAGAATCGCTGGCGGCATTGAAGCGTAGCTATAAGATTCTGTACCGTGAAGGCAATACGCTGGCTGAAGCGCAGTCCAAGCTCGCCCCGGAAGCCGCCAAACATGCCGAAGTGCAACATTTACTCTATTTTCTTGCGCGCGCGGAGCGCGGCATTATCCGGTGATTGATTTAGGCGTGGTTGCCGGAGAGGCCTCCGGTGATCTCCTCGGCGCGCATTTCATCAACGCGTTGAAACAGGCTCATCCTGATTTGCGGGCAGCCGGCATTGCCGGCCCCCGACTGGTGGAGGCTGGCGTCGAAGCGATCTACCCCAGTGAGAAACTGGCGGTAAACGGCTATGTCGAGGTGTTGCGACATCTGCCTGAACTGCTGTGGATCCGCGCGCGTATTACGCGCCATTTTTTGAACGAACGGCCGCGTGTTTTTGTGGGTATCGACGCGCCGGATTTCAATTTCACCCTGGAAGCGAAACTCAAGAGCGCGGGCATTCCCACGCTCCATTTCGTTAGCCCATCGATCTGGGCGTGGCGACCTGAGCGTATTCACCGTATAAAACTGGCGGTGTCGCACATGCTGGTGGTGTTTCCGTTCGAGGAACGGCTCTATCGGGACGCGGGCATTCCCGTCACCTATGTTGGCCACCCGCTGGCTGATGTCATTCCCCTTGAGATCGATACGGCCGCGGCGCGCATGAGCCTGGGTCTGGCATCCGGACCGGTCATCGCGTTGCTGCCGGGCAGCCGGATGAGCGAAGTGACGCGACACGCGCGGCTGATGTTCGACGCAGCCGCGATCATGTTGAAATCCCATCCGGATGCGCAGTTTGTCGTACCCGCAGCAAGCGACGCGGCTGCGCAAGTGATTCGTCAGGCCGCACAAGGCCTGGACTTGCCCTTGCACATTCTGTTGGGGCAGTCCCACACGGCGCTGGCCGCATGCGATGTGACGCTGGTGGCATCGGGAACCGCCACGCTCGAAGCCGCGCTGTTCAAGAAACCCATGGTGATTACCTATCGCGTGCCTGCAATCACTGCGCGCATGATGTCGAAAAAAGCACTGCAGCCGTGGGTGGGCTTGCCCAATGTGCTGGCGCGCGATTTTGTGGTGCCGGAACGGATACAGGATGCGGCCACGCCTGAGGCGCTGGCCAGCGATGCGTTAGCCTGGCTCGACGATGCGCCGCGCCGGCTTGAGCTGCATGAAACGTTTCGCACCCTGCACATGAGCTTGCGGCAGGATGCCAGCGCGCGTATTGCCGAAGCGGTTCAACCTTATCTGGCCTGATGCATATGGAACTTCATTGGGGGCCTTTGGGCCTGTGCGGCGTGGATGAAGCGGGGCGAGGCCCGTTGGCTGGGCCGGTGGTCGCTGCGGCTGTCATGCTTGACCCCGATCAACGTTTCGAAGGCCTGCGCGATTCCAAGAAACTCTCCGCCGCCGCACGCGAACGCCTGGCTGACGCGATTCGCACGCACGCAATTGCCTGGTGCGTGGCCGAAGCCAGCGTCGCCGAAATCGATCAGCTCAACATTCTGCAAGCCACCATGCTGGCGATGAAGCGTGCTGTGGCCGGGCTGGATCGCGCGCCGGACGACGTGTGGGTGGATGGCAATTGCTGTCCCCAATGGGCATGGCGTTCGCAGGCCGTGGTCAAGGGCGACGACAAGATAGCATCGATTGCGGCCGCGTCGATCCTGGCCAAAACCGTGCGCGACCAGTTCATGTGCAAATTGCACGAAGACTACCCGGCCTATGGATTTGCCCGGCACATGGGCTATGGCACGGCCATCCATATGGCAGCATTACAGGAACATGGCGCGTGCCCGCAGCATCGACGCAGTTTTGCGCCCGTCAAACGGGTACTCGATCAAACCCCATTATTCTGAAAGGAAGCACCGTGAATCTTTCCCCATTGCTGCATGTTTTAAGCGTGGTCGTCTGGGTGGGCGGCATGTTCTTCGCCTATATGGCGTTGCGGCCGGTGGCTGCCAGCATGCTTGAACCGCCGCAGCGGCTGACGTTGTGGGCCGGCGTGTTCGGCAAGTTCTTTCCCTGGGTGTGGGCGTCGGTGGCATTGATTCTGCTCACCGGTCTGCACATGCTGGTGACAATCGGCGGCGGATCAGCACCCCATTACGCCTTGACCATGCTGGCGCTGGGCGGGGTGATGATGCTGATTTTTGCGCACGTGTTTTTTTCACCTTACAAGAAGCTCAAGCGCGCGGTGGACGAGCAAAACTGGAAGGCCGGCGGTGCCGCGCTGGCGCAAATCCGCATGCTGATCGGCATCAATCTCAGCATCGGGCTGTTGACGATCGCCGTGGTATTCGTGGGGCGTGCCCTGCTTTAAACAGCTGCGGGCGTTTGTTCAGGGTTCGTCCTGGGCCGGCGCACTCAACACGTGGTGCGCGGCCAGCCGGATACTCTCCAGCCGCGCTTCGCACTGCAGCTCGGCATGAAACCGCCCGTTGCGATACAGATACACCGCGGGCAGGTGAAAAATATCAAAATAGCGCGCCACCCCGGTCGCTTCGCTGACATCCACCTCATAAAACGCATCGGCCTGATCCGCGAGCGCAGACGGGAGCAACTGTTTCCAGGCGCGGCACGCGCCACAGCGAGGCGCGCTGAACAGCACCACGGCCAGCCCGGATGACGCGGCGAGGCGGCCATGAAAGTCACCTTCGGCCAGCGCTTCGAATCTGGCCGGGACGGATGCGTTCATGCTGGTAGTATTCCGATTTTCCCCTGGGTTTTCGCGCATGCTGTTTTTCGAACTGTTTGGCTATCTGCTGCTCATCCTGGTTGCGGCAGAAATCTTTGTCAACGCGCTTGAACATCTGGGCGAAAAACTCAAAATCTCCGAAGGCGTCACCGGCTCGCTGTTTGCCGCGGTCGGTACGGCCATGCCTGAAACCCTGGTGCCGCTGCTGGCGATTTTTGCCGGTACTGGCAACAGCGCCGTCAACGAGGAAATCGGTGTCGGCGCGATCCTTGGCGCGCCCCTGATGCTGTCGACCCTGTCGCTGTCCCTGCTGAGTGTGGCGGTGTTCAGGAAACGCGGCATTCAGGGCCATTTCAACCCCGAGAAGACCGGCCTCAAGCGCGATCTGGATTTCTTCCTGATGGCGTTTCTGCTGGCCTTTGTCGCCATGTTCATCCCGCACGGCGAAGGCTGGGTGCGCGGCGGGATCGCCTTCGTCATGGTGATGATTTACTTTGTCTACGTGATGCTGACCCTGCGCGCATCGGCCAGGCTGGTGGAAGACGGCCATGCCACCGAGGCCGGTTCCCCCATGCTGCTGACCCGCCTCGGCCTGCCGCAAAACCTGTTCTTTATCATCGCGCAGCTGGCGCTGGGCCTCGGCCTGCTGGTTGCCGGCGCCAAGGGCTTTATCCATGGCGTGGAAGCCGCCGCGCCCATCATCGGCATCTCCGCGCTGCTGCTGTCGCTGATGATTATTCCGATTGCAACCGAATTGCCGGAAAAGGTGAACTCGATCCTGTGGATCCGCAAGCGCAAGGACACGCTGGCGTTCGGCAACATCACCGGGGCCATGGTGTTCCAGGGCACGCTGTTGCCGGCCATCGGCATTTCGCTGACGCCGTGGGCGCCGCATAAGGAAGTGCTGCTGGGCGTGCTGGTCACCCTGATCGCAGCGTTCTGGCTGCGCTGGGCTGCGTTGAACGGCGGCCTGCGGGTGTGGCATTTGTTCGTCAACGGCGCGTTGTACGTGACTTATCTGACGGCGGTACTGGTGTAAATCGTTTGATTTAGGCGGGCGGCTCACGGCGAAACGGCCCTTCCATTTCATCCATGTAATGGCCGATGGCGTCGGTCTCGCGTTCCAGAAAGCGGTCAACCGCGTCGCGGAATTCAGCATTTTCCAGCCAGTGCCAGGAGTGCGTGGCGGTGGGCACCAGGCCGCGGGCGAGTTTGTGTTCGCCCTGCGCGCCGCCTTCGAACACCTGCAGGCCATGGGCGATTGCATATTCGATACCTTGCTGGTAGCAGGTTTCGAAGTGCAGCCCGGGAACATATTCCAGCGTGCCCCAATGGCGGCCATAGAGCCGCTGGCTGTCCTTGATGCAGAACGAGCAGGCGATGGGCATGTCGTTCCTGTCGGCGATGATCAGCACCAGGTTGTCCGCCAGGTTGGCGCGCAGGTCGGCGAAAAAGGCGCGGTTGAGATGGGGGTCGCTGCGGTGACGGGCGTAAGTGTCGGCGTAGCAGCGCATGAAGTGGTCCCAGTCTTCATCGGTGCTGTCGCGGCCTTCCACCCAGCGGAAGCTGACGCCCAGCTTGTCCAGTTTTTTTCTTTCCTGACGGATTTTTTTGCGCTTGTCGTGCGTCATCGCGGCAAGAAAGTCGTCGAAGCTGCCGTAGCCGGCGTTATTCCAGTGGAACTGGAAGCTGCTGCGGTGCATTAAAAGTGTGGAGTTGAGCGCAGCATGGTCCGGCTCGGTGGGGAACAGGATGTGCAAGGATGAAAATCCCAGATCCTGCGTCAGCTTGAGTGCGGCCTGAATCAGCGTGGCACGGTCGTCATCGTTTTTGGCCAGCAGGCGCGGACCGGGCACGGGCGAAAAGGGCACACAGCACACCAGTTTGGGGTAGTAGTTGAGTCCGTGGCGGCGGTAGGCCTCGGCCC
>JADMKH010000108.1 GCA_018780025.1 Thiobacillus sp. | reverse complement strand
GACCAATGCGATGAACGCCGCCACCGAAAAGAACCTCAAGGGCATCGTCGTCAACAGGGAACGCTGCGCCTTCTTCATCCACCAGAGCGTGGCGCTCGCCACCCTGCTCAACACGCAGATCGGCTACAACCAGGCCGCCGAAGTGGCCAAGGAATCGGAAAAATCAGGGCGCCCGGTACGCGATATCGTTGCCGAACGCGGGCTGATGAAGGCGGAAGAGTTCGATGCGCTGGTGTTGCGGGCGGCGCATGGCGTGGGAAGTGGAGGCGGAGCAGGTTAAGGTTCGATGGCGAAAGGCAACATCCGGCCCCATGATGAGCGCGCCCCTCCCCGGATTGAGGCTTATCCGGAAAACAAGTTGTTGAAAAAACAAGTCCCTGTTGCTTCCGTACAATCGTTTGCAACCCAAAACCGCCCCGGGGAAATGCCCATCATCTGGCACCGGGACGGGGGGTCACTTTTCAGGCTTGACTGGCAACGATCCTTGCCCCGCAGGATAAGGCTCAATACCGATGCCCCTTGCCTGGCGCCCGACGCGTTTACTCATAACCGACGCGATGGTTTTCGACGCGCCAGAACTCGTTACCTTTCATTACGATTTTCTGACCATCCTTCGTTTCCATTACATGGCCTTCTTCCATAAGCATACCGCGGCCAACCTGATCCTCCATACCCATCTTCCCATCGTTAAAAATGTGTACGGTTGAGCCATCCTTGAGACTGTAGGATTCTTTGACATTTTTCATGTCCGAAGCAAAGGCGGACAATGCAAAAACACTAGCAGCACCTGCAATCAATAATTTTTTATACATGGTCAACTCCTTTTTTGGTTAAGAAATAATGAATCGGTAGTCATTACTGATTCGGGTCCGAGATTACAGAGGCAAGACCAACAAACCACCAACGCCGTTGTTACATTTTGGTAATTTTGCCGTCATGAAATAGCCGATCACCCATCCTCATCAGCGGGCCTTCCACGCCGATGGCGTCATCCAGGAATGCGCAGGGCCGAGTCCGGCATTGCCGCACCGGCATGGTCTTCGTTACCGGCAAGCAAATAGTTGCCATTCCCCCCTCGCAGAGCCCATCCGCGAATCCAGGCGTCAAGCCGTACAACAAGTGGGATAATCCTCACCTTTCCTTTACACACGCACGCCATGCCTATCCAGTGGTTCCCCGGTCACATGACCACCGCGCGCAAGAAAGCGGCGGAGACGATGGCGCTGATCGACGTGGTGGTCGAGGTGCTGGATGCGCGCCTGCCGGAAGCGGGCAGCAATCCGATGATTCACGAGTTGCGTCTGCATCGTCAGCGCTCCTGTCTCAAGCTGTTGAACAAGGCCGACCTGGCCGATCCCGAAGCGACTCGTGCCTGGCTGGATTATTTCAACAAGCAGCCGGGCGTGATGGCGGTGGCGATTTCCGCCAAGAAACCCAGCGACGTGGCGAAGCTGCCGGCGCTGGCGCAAAAGCTGGCGCCGCATCGCGACGACACCTTCAAGCCGCTGCGGCTGATGATCATGGGCATCCCCAACGTCGGCAAATCCACGCTGCTGAATGCGCTGGTCAAACGCCGGGTGGCGGCGGTGGGCGACGAGCCGGCGGTGACCAAATCGCAGCAGCGCATCAATCTCACGCCGCGCCTGTCGCTGGTCGACACGCCGGGGATGACCTGGCCGAAGATCGAGCACGATGCCGACGGCTTCATGCTAGCGGCCAGCCACGCGATCGGCCGCAACGCGGTGATCGACGAGGAAGTGGCGGTGTTTCTGGCGGGCATTCTGCTGGAACGCTACCCGGCCCTGATCAAGGCACGCTACAAGTTTCCGCTCGAAGGTCTGGATGCGACCGGAGTGCTGGAAGCGGTGGCGAAAAAACGCGGCTGCGTTTTGAAGGGACGCGGCGGCGAGCTGGACCTGGAAAAAGCCGCGATGCTTTTTCTGACCGATTACCGTACCGGCGCGCTGGGCCACATCAGCCTGGAAACGCCGGCCACGCGGCAGGCCATGCTGGCGGCCGCACGCAGCAAACCCGAGAAACCCGCCCACCCGGCGCCTGACACGACGGAGTAACTATTGATCCGGCATCATTTATCCGAGAGAGGGAGTAGGTCGGCAATACTTTGCCGACGCACGCTGCGGGCTGTCGGCAAAGTATTGCCGACCTACACATGCAATCCCGTTTAATACGTGCCGGATCAATAAACTGTTGCCGGCAAGGCTTCCGCGTCCAGCCAGGCCACGGTCTCCTGCTTGCCATGCACGCTCGAAACCGGCAAAACCTCGCCCGCTTTCCAGCGCGCGATGGCGGTCTTTTTTCCGCTGCCGGTGATGACAAACCACACCCGTGAACTGCGGCTCAGCCGGGCCGCTGACAAACTCACCCGCTCGGACGGCGGCTTGGGCGCGTCATGAACCGCGAGCACGTCCGGGCTATCCGGCACGGCACCCCAGTCGTGGCCCGGAAACAAACTGGCGGTGTGGCCGTCTTCGCCCATGCCCAGCAGCGCCACATCAAAATCGGCCACTGTTTTCAATTCGTTTGCATATAGCGCGGTAGCCTGAGCCGCGCCAAGTTCAGCCGGAATGGGTCGGCGATTGCCGGGCGGGATCTTCGAAGCGGCAAGCCAGGCTGTTTCAATCATGCAGCTGTTGCGTTCAGGATGATCGACCGGCAGACAGCGCTCGTCGCCATACCAGAGATGCCAGTGGGCATCACCCGCGTTGCGTGCTGCCAGCGCACGATACAGCGCCAGCGGCGTGCTGCCGCCCGCCAGCGCCAGATGAAATGCCCCATGCGCGGCAATCGCTTGATCTGCGGCCTTGCACAACGCATCCGCGAGACGGGCCACCAACGCGTCCGCATCGGAAAACACGCGCCAGGCAGGACATTTCATAACTCATTGCGCCAGGTCTGGTCGTCGCTATCGAATAAACGGTTGGCATCGGGCGGCCCCCAACTGCCTGCGGGATAGGTTGGGATGAAATCGCGCTCCACTGCCCAGTGCTTGAGGATGGGGTCAACCACCCGCCACGCCCACTCGACTTCGTCAAAGCGCAGGAACAGCGAACGGTCACCTTCGATGACGTCGAGCAGCAGGGTTTCGTAGGCGTCGAGCGTTTCTTCGTCGGTTTTCAGAAAGCTCGCGTTCATCTGCATCATGCGCGTGTCCATGTCGAGTCCCGGCTGCTTGACGTGAATTT
>JADMKH010000184.1 GCA_018780025.1 Thiobacillus sp. | reverse complement strand
GGGCTGCCGCCGCTGTCGGGCTTTCTCGGCAAGTTCATGCTGCTGAAAGCCGCGACCGGATCGCCCCTGATAATCTGGGTATGGAGCGTGGTGCTCGCCGCCGGCCTCGCCAGCATGATTGCGCTGGCACGCAGCGGCAGCCTGCTGTTTTATCGCACCCACGGGTCGCACGATCCAGCCTCGCAAACGCCCCCGACATCCGCCGCGCTGGCACCCATTTTCGGATTGCTGCTGCTCATCGTCGGCCTGGTGGTCTGGGCCGGGCCGCTCTCCAGCTATGCCACCGCCACCGCAACGCAACTGTTGACGCCGCAGCTATACATCGACGCGGTACTGGGGCGTGCGCCATGAGACGCCTGCTCCCCCATCCGCTGCTCACCGTCACGCTCGCCATCCTGTGGCTGCTGCTGGTCAACCAGTTGTCTGCCGGCCACGTCGTGCTGGGCGCGCTGCTCGGCTGGCTGATTCCTTTCGCCACCTCGGATTTCTGGCCGGAACAGATCCGCATCCGTCATCCTCTGGCGCTGCTGCGTTATCTGGCGGTGTTCCTCTACGACATCGTGCGCGGCAGCTTTCAGGTTGCCGCCCTGATCCTGCGCGGCCCGACCCGCCTGCGCCCGGCGTTCATCCAGGTGCCGCTGGTGTTGCGCACCGATCTCGCCATCAGCCTGCTGGCCAACACCATTTCGCTGACGCCGGGCACGGTGTCGGCGTGGCTGAGCGAAGACCGCCGCACGCTGATCGTCCACACGCTGGACACCGGCGACGCCGCCGCGCTGGTCACCGAAATCAAGCAGCGTTACGAAGCGCCGCTGAAGCAGATTTTCGAAGGGAGCGAATGATGCTGACGACCGTCATCCCCATTGCCTTTGCGCTGGTCAGCCTGGCCTTCCTGCTGAGTTTCTGGCGCCTGATCAAAGGCCCGGATGCGCCCGACCGCATCCTCGCCCTCGACACCCTCTACATCAACACCCTCGCCCTGCTGGTTCTGCTCGGCATCCATCTCGGCAGCGCCATTTATTTCGAGGCCGCGCTGTTGATCGCCATGATGGGTTTCGTCGGCACCATCGCGCTGTGCAAATACCTGCTGCGCGGCGACATCATCGAATGAGCGCGAAACCATGATCGACTTGCTGCTTTCCATCCTGATCCTCACCGGCGCGATCTTCACCTTCATCGGCTCCTTGGGCCTTGCCCGCCTGCAAGATTTTTACACCCGCCTGCACGGCCCCACCAAGGCCACCACGCTGGGCGTCGGCTGCCTGCTGATTGCCTCGGCCCTCTATTTCAGCATCAGGGAAGAAGGCATCAGCCTGCACGAAGTGCTGGTCACGCTGTTTCTTTTCATCACCGCGCCGGTGAGCGCACACTTGCTGGCAAAAGCCGCGCTGCATCTCAAGCTCAAGTCGCTCGCACCGCCCCCGGCGCAAGGCAGCGACACGCCGCCGGGCACGCACTGAAGCGCGCGTTCAATCGACCCGGGGAACCTGTTGGACGAATGGGAACCCAAGCAAACGTCCCAAGTTTTGACCGCACGACCCATTGCGGTGAATGTTCATTTCAACCAACCAAAGGACCACCATGCGCAAAACCCTCATTGCACTCCCGCTTTCGGCTTTTCTGCTTTCCGCCTGTGCCACCAACGACATGGGCGACAGCCGCGACCTCAACAAAACCGAGAAAGGCGCCATCATCGGCACCGCAAGCGGCGCCGTGCTCGGCGCGATCATCAATCACAAAAACCGCGGCAAGGGCGCATTGATCGGCGCAGTGGGCGGCGGCCTGACCGGCGCCGGCGTGGGTTTATACATGGACAGGCAGGCCAGGGACCTGCAGATCCAGTTGCAATCCGAAATCCAGCGCAGCGAGATCAGCGTGGAAAAGCGTGCCAGCGATAACGCCCTGCTGGTCAGCATGACCTCCAGCACCGGTTTCGAAAGCGGATCGGCCGTATTAAAGCCCGGCTACACGCCGACCCTCGACAAGATCGCGCGCGTGCTGAACCAGTATGGAAAAACCACCGTGAGCGTCATTGGGCACACCGACAGCGTAGGGTCGCATGAGTACAACCAGTCCCTGTCGGAAAAACGCGCGCAGTCGGTGCTGGATTATTTCGCCGGCCACAACGTCAATTCGCTGCGTCTGGAAGCCTATGGCCGGGGCGAGACCGAGCCGCGCGCCGACAACAACACCGAAGCAGGCCGCCAGCTGAACCGCCGGGTCGAATTGTGGATCCTGCCGGTGGTGGCGAACTAAGCCCCCACTTCCGGGCCTTGACGCTACGTCAAGGCACAATCCGTTTTTACGTCTACAGTGAAGCATGCTCAAGCTGCTTCACTTTTTTTTGCGCACGGCTCTGCTTGTCAGCCTGGGGCTGTCCGCGTCCGTCCACGCGACGACAGTGCGCGTGCTGACGGTGCAGGGTGCAATCAGTCCGGCCAGCGCCGATTACCTGCTGCGCGGACTCGAAAAAGCAATCGGAGACAAGGCGCATCTGGTGGTGATCGAAATGGACACGCCGGGCGGACTGGACACCTCGATGCGCGACATCATCAAGGCCATTCTGGCCTCGCCGGTTCCGGTGGCGAGCTATGTCTCGCCCAAGGGCGCCCGCGCCGCCAGCGCCGGCACCTACATCCTGTACGCCAGCCATATCGCGGCGATGGCGCCGGCCACCAATCTGGGCGCGGCGACCCCCATTGAGGTGATGCCGGGCGGCGGCGAAGAACCCAGGCCGGCAAACGACCCGCCCCCACCCAGGCCCGATGCATCCAAACCCGCATCCAGCCCGCCGCCGCCGGGCGATACAAAAATGCGCAAGGTGGTGCATGACGCCGCAGCCTACATCCGCGGCCTCGCCGAACTGCGCGGGCGCAACGCCGAATGGGCCGAGCGCGCAGTGCGCGAAGCGGTCAGCCTGTCGGCATCCGAGGCGCTGGCGCTGAAAGTCATCGACCTTGTGGCAACCGACCTCGACGACCTGCTGAAACAGGTAAACGGCCGCAAGATCAAGATGAATGGCCAGACAGTCATCCTGGACACAACCCATGCCGCCATCGAGCGCGTCATGCCCGACTGGCGCAGCCGCCTGCTCGCGGTCATCGGCGATCCCAGCATTGCCTACATCCTGATGCTGCTGGGCATCTACGGGCTGATCTACGAATTTTCCAATCCCGGCATGCTGTTCCCCGGCGTGGTCGGCGGC
>JADMKH010000094.1 GCA_018780025.1 Thiobacillus sp. | reverse complement strand
AGGCCAGGAAGGAGTTCATGGTCACGCGGTAGCTGGCGAGTTTGTCGATCGCCACGCCATTGAGCTTGACGCTGCCGTCGCACACATAACTGCCGCCTTTTTGTGCCGCAAAGTTGGCAGGCGTGGTATCAAAAGTGTGCTGGTAGCTGAAGCCATTCGATACCTGCAGAATGCGGGCGAAAGGCTGCAGCGCGCCCCACTGCTGCTCCAGCAGGTCAACAATCTGCTGGCCGCTGAAGGTCTTGGTCACCAGGGAATTGCCAAACGGCTGCACGTTGAACGCCTCACCGTAGGTCACCACGCCGTCGCCCTCCCCCGCCGCGCTGCTCGGGTAAGTGAGGTCGGCGCGAATGCCGCCAGGATTCATCACGGCGATCGCCGCGCCGCCCAGTTCGGGGGCGGCGGTGGCTTGCAGCTGCGCATCGGCAATCACATCGCCCAGCGCAGACTCGCCCGCGACATTGCTGCTGCGGGTGATGGCGGCCGCGATGTTGCCCATGGCCTTGTTGGCCAGGGGCGCGGCCAGGGCATTGTAGTTGTTCGCCAGCGCGGTCAGCGCGGCCACCGGGGTGACGGCGGCATTGCTGCGATCCACCAGCACGTTGTCAACGGCAATGCTGGCCACGTCGCGCGTCTCGGTATCAATGACCAGATCGATTTCGGTGACGGTACGCCCCTGGCCGTTGGTGCTGGTCACCGCAATATTCCGGCCTTCCCTGTTGGGCAGGCTGCACAGATAGGCTTGATGCGTATGGCCGCTGACGACCAGGTCCACCGCGTCATCCAGGCGCTGGACGATATCGAGAATCGCGCCGGAAACGTTGCTGCAGTCGTTGATGACCGTGCCGGTGGCATCCCGGCCGCCTTCGTGAACCAGCACCACGACGGTTTCCACGCCCTGCGCTTTCAGTTCGGGGATCAGCGCATTGACCGTATCGGCCTCATCCTTGAAATCCAGCGTGGAAATGCCGCTGGGGGTGACGATGCTGGGCGTGGCCTCCAGCGTCATGCCGACGAAGGCCACCTTGTTGCCCTGGAAATTCCTGATGGCATACGCCGGAAACAAGGTCTTGCCGTCGGCCTTTTCGGCGACGTTGGCCGCCAGAAACTTGAACCGGGCGCCCTCGAACGGGAAAGGCGTGCCCACGGCATTGCCCTGGCAGGAGTTGGGGTCGGTGGGGTGGCAGCCGCCGTTCTGCATGCGCAGCAGCTCGTCGCGCCCCGCGTCGAATTCGTGGTTGCCCACGGCATTGAAGTCCAGCCCCAGGATATTCATCCCTTCGATCGTGGGCTCGTCGTGGAACAGCGCGGAAACCAGCGGCGTCGCGCCGATCAGGTCGCCGGCAGACACCGCCACGCTGTTGGGCGACTTGGCGCGGATGGCATTCACGTAAGCCGCCAGCGTATCGATACCCCCCACCGGCTTGCCGGCAAAATTTCCCGGGCTGAACAGCTGGCCGTGGAAATCGTTGATGGCGGCAATCTTGACCAGCAAGGTCTTGCCCACATCGGACCGGGCAGCGGCGCTCACGATCTGGCTCCGCTCCGTATTGCTGATGACTTTCGTTTTCAGCCAGTCCAGCGTAAGCCCGGACACCGCGCTCACGAACGCGTCATGATTACCCCAGTTGGCGCCCTCGGCGGCGGCATCGACGATGAGATCGTTCATGCACACCCCGCCCACCTCTTGATTGGGCACAGTGGAATCCACCGTGCCGGCAAAAATGCTGGGGCGGGTATCCAGGCAGGCAGCCTGGACTTGAACGGAAAGCGACAACAACACGCCGACAACGAGGGGGTGAGCCAGAGGCTTCATGGTATTTCTCCAATGGAAACGGAAAAAATGCGAGGGGCTCGCACGGTTCAGCCGCCACTTTGGAGAAAGAAGATTACAAAACACCACGCCAGAAAAACGCGGGAAATGAGCCGAACAGCCCGTTGCTACGCCATAGGACCGTAGGTCGGCAACACCTTGCCGACATCCACGCACGCCACCGCCCGTTGCGGCGGGAAAGTCCGGCTGGATACCGTCCCTGCGGGACGTATGTTCCCGCCCTACGCCAGCCGTAGCCGCAGGTCGGCAACACCTTGCCGACAACGATCTGGCCTCAATACCTCACGCCTTGATATGTCATTTATCTGTTATGCACTTCTTTTAAAGTGCACCCATGCGGTATCCAGTTCCAACGCGATGCCGCACACCAAGCCTGCGTCCAGACGCATCAACCCCTATTCGATAGAGAAAATCCATGAAACGCATCGCCATTTTGCTGAGTCTTGTTATTGCCAATACCGTTCATGCCGACGACGACACCATCAGAAAGACACTCGCCGAACGCTTCCCGGGCGTCGTGATCCAGTCGATCAGCCCCACTCCCGTGTCCGGACTGTTTGAGGTCTACGCCAACAATGCAATTATTTACGTGGACAAACAGGCCGATTACATGCTTCCAGGGCCGTTAAAAGACACCCGAACCAAAACCAACCTCACCCAGAAAAGCCTTGAAGCATTGCAGACCATCGACTTCGCCAGCCTGCCGCTGGACAAAGCCATACTCATCCGGCATGGCAAGGGGGAGCGCAAACTTGTAGTGTTATCCGATCCTGACTGCCCCTACTGCCAGGCATTGGAAAAAGAACTGGTGAAACTCGACAACGTTTCCATCTACACCTTCCTCTATCCCCTGGAAGACATTCATCCCGGTGCCACGGCGAAGGCGGATGCCATCTGGTGCGCACCGGATCGCGCCGCGGCCTGGCCGGCTTACATGCTCGAAGGCAAGCTGCCCGCTCCTGCCACCCAATGCGCAACCCCCGTTAAAGACATTGACAAACTGGCTACGCAACTTGGAATACAAGGCACCCCTGCCATTATTTTCAGCAACGGTAAACGTATTGAGGGCAGCATTCCCGCAACCGAAATCGAAAAACGGCTGGCAGTGCTCCCCTGAACCCGGCTCGTCGGGCGGCAGAGTGTCGCTCCGGCAATCTGTTCTGTTTTATTATTGATCCGGCATCATTTATCCGAGAGAGAGAGAGAGAGTAGGTCGGTAATACTTTGCCGACCTACACATGCAATCCCGTTTAATGCGTGCCGGATCGATAGAATCGACCATAGAAATAGATCGTAGCCGTAGGCCTGCCATACCTTCTCGACCTACGGTATCTGCCGATACGCCTTATTCACATTCCAGTGCCGTAGGTCGGCAACACCTTGCCGACACTCCTGC
>JADMKH010000288.1 GCA_018780025.1 Thiobacillus sp. | reverse complement strand
AGAACTCCAGCAATGGCGCCAGATGGCGCTCGCCAATTTGCGATGCGGCCGCAGCAGAAAAGGTTGCCTCGAACAGGCTCACATGCAGGGTGGCGGCGACCTGTCCGAGCTTTTCCAGCGTGGCGGTGCCGATGCCGCGTTTGGGCGTGGTGACGGCGCGGATGAAGGCCGGATCGTCGTCGCTGTTGGCGATGAGGCGCAGGTAGGCGATCACGTCCTTGATCTCGGCGCGGTCGAAAAACGACTGTCCGCCGGACAACTGGTACGGCACTTTTTCGTTGCGCAGCGCCTGTTCGAACACGCGCGCCTGGTAGTTGCCGCGATACAGGATGGCGTAGTCGCGCCACTCGGTGCGGTGCTGGAATTTGTGCGACAGCAGCCGCATCACCACCGACTCGGCCTCGTGCTCGTCGTCCTTGGTGGGCATCACCTGGATCGCGTCGCCGTGGCCGAGGTCGCTCCACAGGCGCTTTTCAAACAGCTTGGGATTGTTCGAAATCAAGCTGTTGGCTGCCTTGAGAATGCGGATGGTCGAGCGGTAATTCTGCTCCAGCTTCACCACGTGCAGATGCGGATAATCTTCGCGCAGTTGTTTCAGGTTGTCGGCCGAGGCGCCGCGCCAGCCGTAGATCGCCTGATCGTCGTCGCCCACCGCAGTGAAGGCGGCACGCACGCCAGTGAGCTTTTGCAGCAAGCGGTATTGCGCAATGTTGGTGTCCTGGTATTCGTCGATCAGGATGTGGCGCAGCCGGTTCTGCCATTTCTCGCGCAGCTCGGCATGGGTGTCGAGCAGCTCGGCCGGCAGGCGGATCAGATCGTCGAAATCCACTGCCTGATAGGCGCGCAGCGTGGCATCGTAGCGGTCGTAAATCTTGGCGTAGACGCGTGCGTTGTCGTCTTCGGCCGTAGCCAGTGCGATTGCGGGCGATTTCAGCTCGTTTTTCCACAGCGAAATGCGGCTTACCGCGCGGCGGATTTCCTGCTTGTCGGTGGTCTTCAGGATTTCCGAAATGATGCCCATCGCGTCGGCCGAATCGAGGATGGAAAACGCCGGTTTCAGCTCGGCAAACTTCGCGTCCTCGCGCAGCATGCGCAGACCCATCGAGTGGAAGGTGGTGACGATCAGGCCCTTGGTGTTCACATCCTTGGTCAATTTTGCGGCGCGATCCTGCATCTCGCGCGCCGCCTTGTTGGTGAAGGTGATGGCGGCAATCGAACCCGGTTTATAGCCGCATTCGCCGATGAGGTAGGCAATCTTGTGGGTGATGACGCGGGTTTTTCCGGAGCCGGCGCCGGCCAGTACCAGCAAGGGGCCGTCGAGGTATTTCGCCGCTTCGCGCTGCGGCGGATTCAAGGCTGCAAGCAGGCTCATGCGGCGGAAGCGTTGCCGAATTCGCGATTGAAATACGCGTTGATCGCATCCGATTCGTACAGCCAGGTGTGCTGGCCGCTGGCGTTGGTGATCAGCAGGCAGGGCGTCTGTCGCTTGCCGCCGCCGGCGATGAGGGCAGCCCGGTGCGTTTCATTGTTTTGGGCGTCACGCAGCTCGATATTGAGCGACAGCCGCCGCATGGTGCGACGGCTTTTCAGGCAGAACGGGCAAGTGGGGAAGTGGTACAGCGCCAGGCTGCGCGTGCGCACATCAATGGCGCGTTGTTCGGCTTCCGGGCGCACGATGCCCTTGGGTTGCGTGAGCCAGTTGCCCAGCAACAGAAATGGACCCAGGATGAGGCGAAGGGTTTTGAAAAACAGACGGATAAGGGGTTTCATGGAAGGGTGTCACATGGAGTTCAAGCGGGGGCGCTATGATGCGGGGGACACCAAGCACACGACGAACCGTATTTTATATGCCCACCTATGCCATTGGCGACCTTCAGGGATGTCATTCTTCTCTGCTGCATTTGCTGGACGAACTGAAATTTGACCCGGAAGCCGACCGGCTGTTGTTTGTAGGCGATCTGGTCAATCGCGGGCCGGACTCGCTGGCGGTGTTGCGATGGGTCAAAAACCTGGGCGATGCCGCCATCAGCGTGCTCGGCAACCATGACTTGCATTTGCTGGCCTTGTCCGAAGGCTTGGGTCGCATCCACAAGGGCGACACCCTCGATGCAATTCTGGCTGCGCCCGACCGGGACGAATTGCTGCACTGGCTGCGGCATCAAAAACTGGCCTGGCGCGAAGGCGATTTTTTGATGGTGCATGCGGGCGTGCTGCCGGGCTGGACGGTGGACGATACGATGCAGCGTGCCGCAGAGGCTGAAGCGGCGTTACAGGGCGCGCATTACCGCGAATTCTTTGCACAAATGTATGGCAATGTGCCGGTTGCCTGGGATGATCGCCTGCAAGGCGTCGAACGTCTGCGCGTGATCGTCAATGCGTTTACCCGGCTGCGTTATTGTTCGCCGGCAGGCGAGATGGAATTCCATCACAAGGGCGCGCCCGGTACACAGCCGGCTGGCTGGCTGCCGTGGTTTGAGGTGCCAGGCCGCAAGAGTGCCGAAGCGGCAATCATCATCGGTCACTGGTCGACGCTGGGGCTGATCAACCGGCCCGATCTGATCGCGCTGGATACCGGTTGTTTGTGGGGGGGGACGTTAACCGCGGTCAGGTTGCCGGATCGGCAGGCGTTTGCGGTGAAGTGCCCACAGGAGAAACGCCTAAAAGCCTAGCCGTGGCCGCCTCTGCCTGCGCTGCCAGATCGCGCCGGTGGCCATTGGGCAGAATCGGTTCGCCAAACTGCAGTTCGGCAATCAGGCCGGGTTCGCTGACGATTTGCAGCAGGCTCTGCCACAGGCTGATCTGGTCGATGTAGGCAGGGGCGACCGTGTATTCGCGGTTGAGCGTGCGGTAGCGCAAGGCGGCCGGCACGGTGGGGCAATTAAGCGCAATGGCGGGTTGCAACAAGGAGGGTAAAAAACGCTGTAGCCCGCGGCCGTCGCTGGTCGTGCCTTCTGGAAACACCGTGACCGTGGCGCCATTTTGCAGCAGCGCACGCATATCGGCATTGACGCGCGCGGTGTCGGCACGGCGGCCGCGCTCGATGAACAGCGTGCCGGTTTTGTGTGCCAGCCAGCCCGCCACCGGCCACGCGCGCACCTCGGCTTTGGAGACAAAGTGCACGCGCTGGGTCGCGTTGATCAGATAAATATCCAGCCACGATACGTGGTTGCAGACCAGCAATGCGCCACCCGATTGCCGGGGTGGCGCAGCCACATGCACACGGACACCGAGGATCCCGAGCAGCCGTCGTGACCAGGTCATGATGAAGCGATTGCGCCGGTCGGGTTTGATGAATGGAAAGACCCATCCGGCCAGCATGACGCCCCATATCAGGTGCAGCAGCAGCAGGCTGATCCGGATGAAGCGGCGGAGGAAAACAGGGAGGTGGGCGACGATCACCCCG
>JADMKH010000032.1 GCA_018780025.1 Thiobacillus sp. | reverse complement strand
TGAAGCAGGTCCAGCAGGTGCAGGAAAACATGGCCAAAATGCAGGCCAAGCTGGCCGAGATCGAAATCGAAGGGCAGAGCGGCGCCGGCATGGTCAAGGTGACCATGACCTGCAAATACGATGTGCGCCGCATCAATATCGATCCCAGCCTGATGGGCGACGACCGCGAGATGCTGGAAGACCTGGTGGCCGCAGCGGTAAATGATGCGGTGCGCAAGGTCGAATCCACCGTGCAGGAAAAAATGGGTAGCGTGACCGCCGGCCTGCCGATTCCGCCGGGCATGAAACTGCCGTTCTAAGGCAGGAGGCTCGCGGTGCAACCTGACGCGCTGGAACACTTGATCGGCGCTTTGCGCGTGCTGCCGGGCGTGGGCCCGAAGTCGGCGGCGCGCATGGCCTATCATTTACTGCAACGCGACCGGCGCGGCGCCGAAGCGCTGGCTGGTGCGCTTAATCATGCACTGACGCATCTGCACCACTGCCAGCTGTGCAACAACTTTGCCGAAGCGGAAGTATGCGAAGTCTGCCTCAGTCCGCGCCGCGACAAACGCCAGCTGGCCGTGGTTGAAATGCCGACCGACTTCAACATGATGGAAGCCACGCAGAGTTATGCCGGCCTGTATTTTGTGTTGATGGGGCGGCTGAGTCCGCTTGACGGCATCGGTCCGCGCGAGATTCATCTCGATCGCCTGATCAATCGCGCGCTCGATGGCGTGGTCGAGGAAGTGCTGCTGGCGACCAACTTCACGCCGGAAGGCGAGGCCACCGCGCACACCATCGGCGAACTGCTGAAGGCGCGCGGCCTCAAGGTCAGCCGGCTGGCGCGCGGGGTGCCGGTGGGCGGCGAACTGGAATACGTGGACAGCGGCACGCTGGCGCAGGCCGTGCGCGATCGGCGCACTGTTTGATGTAGCGCGATCAGCGCACTGTATAAAAAACTGAAACGAATCCGGACGAAACCATGGAACTGACCGCACTCACTGCCCTCTCCCCGCTCGATGGCCGCTACGGCAGCAAGACTGCCGTGCTGCGCGATTTCTTCAGCGAGTACGCGCTGATCAAATATCGCGTCATTGTGGAAATCGAATGGCTGAAGGCGCTGGCAAACGAGCCCGCCATCGCTGAAGTGCCGGCCTTTTCCGCCGCAGCCATCGCGCTGCTCGACGGCATTGCCGATCATTTTTCGGTGGCCGACGCCGAGCGCGTCAAGGCGATCGAGGCGACCACCAATCACGACGTGAAGGCGGTGGAATATTTTCTCAAGGAAAAAACCAGCGCCCACGCTGAGATTGCAGCGGTATCCGAGTTCATCCATTTCGCCTGCACCTCCGAGGACATCAACAACCTGTCGCACGGTCTGATGCTGAAGGGCGCGCGCGACGGCGTGCTGCTGCCGACGCTGGAAAAACTGATCGCGCGTCTGACTGGGCTGGCGCACGAATTTGCCGATTTGCCGATGCTGTCGCGCACCCACGGCCAGCCGGCTTCGCCCACCACGGTGGGCAAGGAACTCGCCAACGTCGTCTATCGTTTGCGCCGCTGTTATATCGCCATCGGCGACATCGAATTGCTGGGCAAGATCAACGGCGCAGTGGGCAACTACAATGCCCACCTGTCGGCCTATCCCGAGATTGACTGGGAAAAGTTCGCCCGCAATTTTGTGATGGAACTGGGGCTGACTTTCAATCCCTACACCATCCAGATCGAGCCGCACGATGCCATGGCCGAGCTGTACGACGCCATCGCGCGCACCAATACCATCCTCATCGATTTCAACCGCGACGTCTGGGGCTATATTTCGGTGGGTTACTTCAAGCAGAAAGTGAAAGCGGGCGAGGTGGGCTCATCCACCATGCCGCACAAGGTCAATCCGATCGACTTTGAAAACAGCGAAGGCAACCTGGGCCTGGCCAACGCCATGCTGCGCCATCTGGCCGAGAAGTTGCCGGTCTCGCGCTGGCAGCGCGACCTCACCGATTCCACCGTGCTGCGCAACATGGGTGTCGGCTTCGGCTACAGCCTGCTGGCGTATGAATCCTGCCTGCGCGGGTTGGGCAAGCTCGAAGCCAACCCGGCCGCGCTGGCGGCGGACCTGGACGGCAACTGGGAAGTGCTGGCCGAGCCGATCCAGACCGTGATGCGGCGCTACGGCGTGGCCAATCCCTACGAGCAGTTGAAAGAGCTGACGCGCGGCAAGGCCGGCATGACGCGCGAGTCGCTGCATGTGTTTATCGACGGGCTGGCGATTCCCGCTGCCGAAAAAAATCGCTTGAAAACAATGACCCCTGGCTCCTATATCGGCATCGCAGCCGAGCTGGCGCGTCAGATTTAAGCAGGAGGCAGCATGGCTGAAAACGATCTTGATGTCGGTCTGGCCGATTTTGAGCACCATGTCATCGAGGAATCGAAGCGTCGCCCGGTGGTGGTCGATTTCTGGGCGCCGTGGTGCGGACCCTGCAAATCGCTGAAGCCCATACTGGAAAAACTTGCCGCTGAATATGGTGGCAAGTTCCGGCTGGCCAAAGTCAATTCGGACGACAATCAGGAACTCGTCACGCGCTACGGGGTGCGGGGCATTCCCAGCGTCAAGGCGTTTATCAACGGCGAGCCTGTCGATGAGTTTTCCGGCGCCCTGCCGGAGGCTGAGGTACGCGCCTTTCTCGATCGCCTGCTCCCCGGCCCGTCCGCTGAAGTGCGTGCGCAGGCTGCCGAGCTGCGCGATGCCGGCGATATTTCAGGGGCGCTGCAGAAACTGGCCGAAGCTTCCATGCTGGATCCCGATCATGTCGGCATCCGGCTCGATGCGACCGAGATCATGCTGGATCTGGGCGAGGCCGACGAAGCCCGCCGTTTGATCGGCAACCTGCCGGACGATGCCGATCCGCGCGTGCCCAAAATGCGGGCGCGTTTGCAGTTCATGGGTGAGGCGGGCGAAGATCAGGCCGCGCTCGATGCGCGCGTGGCGGCAAACGAAAACGACCTGGACGCGCGGCTGAAGCTCGCCCACCTGTATGTGGCCGCCGGGCAATACGCAGCGGGGATGGATCAGTTGCTGGAAATCATACGCCGCGATCGCAGTTTCGAGGACGATATTGGCCGCAAGACGCTGTTGTCGGTTTTCGACCTGCTGGGTAGCGATGCCTTGGTGAGCCAACACCGGCGCAAGCTGGCAAGTGCGCTGAACTGAGTCGGTTGCCGGCAGCCAGGACTCAATCGATGGCCTGATAACGCACTTCAATGATTTCAACTTCGCGCCGCCCCTCCGGGGTTTGCACGGTAACGGTGTCGCCTTCGCGCGCTTTCAGCAGCGCACGCGCCATCGGTGAAATCCAGGCAATACGGCCGCACCCGGCGTCGGCTTCGTCGAGGCCGACGATGGCGTAGGTGGATTCGCTGCCATTGCTATCAGCAACCGTCACGGTGGCACCGAAGAACACCTGATCGGTTTTCTCGCGCGTGACCGGGTCAACGACTTCGGCGTGTTCCAGGCGCTTGGACAAAAAGCGGATGCGGCGATCGACTTCGCGCAGCCGTTTCTTGCCGTAGATGTAATCGCCGTTTTCCGAGCGGTCGCCGTTGCTGGCTGCCCAGGAGATGGTTTCGACCAGTGCGGGCCGCTCGATTTTCCACAGATGATTGAATTCGGCGTCAAGCTGCGCATAACCGGCGGGGGTCATGTAGTTTTTTATCCCGACAGGCAATGCAGGGGCGACGCATTCCGCTTCGTCGTCATCCGGCACATAGGATCTTTCACTGGATTTATCCAGTAGAAAGTCGGAGTCCCCTTGTGGGGCATCGGTTTCTTTTACAAAGGCTTTATTCATCGACCCAGCAGATACGCAAGGAGTGAGAGTGCCAGCGACATTAAAATGACGCTGGCGAAAGGGAAGTAAAATACCCCCCGTTTATGTTTGACACGCATGTCGCCGGGCAAGCGGCCCAGCCCCAGCCGGTTGAGCCAGGGTGTGAGCATGCCTAACAACAACAATGCCAGTATGAGTGTGACCAGCCATTTCATCATGAAGAGATTTTAGCCGATGCCCCACAAGGAGACTTCGACTTTCTGCGGGATAGATCCCGTGAAAGCGCGTATGGACATAGACCCGCTGCCGCAATTTGAACGCACCCGTATTTTGCTCGATGACCAGGAGCAATCCCGGCTCACGCGCGCACACGTGCTGGTGGCGGGACTGGGTGGCGTTGGATCGTATTGCGCCGAGGCGTTGGCACGCGCAGGGGTGGGGCGTTTGACGATCATCGATCATGACGTGGTCGGCGCGTCGAATATCAACCGTCAGTTGCCGGCATTGCTGTCCACGGTGGGGCAATCGAAAGCCGAACTGATGGCGGCGCGCATCCGCGACATCAATCCGGCATGCGAATTAACCGTGATCCGCGAGTTTCTGGTTCCCGAGACCGTGGCCGACATCGTGCCGGCCGATGTCGATTTCGTCATCGACTGCATCGACTCGCTCAACTGCAAGGTCGCGCTGGTCGCCAGCAGCATCGAGCGCGGCTTGCGGGTCGCATCGAGCATGGGGGCAGGCAACAAGCTCGACCCCGGCCGCATCAAGCTTGCCGATATTTCCAAAACCAGCATGTGTCCGCTCGCTGCGGTGATGCGCAAGCGGCTCAGGAAACGCGGCATTCCAAAAGGCGTGCTCACCGTGTTCTCCGATGAGCCGGGGCGCGCGCCGCTGCCGCCGCAGCCGGTCGAGGGGCGCGGCCGTGCGCGCGCGGTCAACGGCACCATCAGTTATATGCCGCCGCTGTTCGGACTGATGCTGGCGGGGGCGGTGGTGCAGCGTCTGATTGCTGAACCCTGAACAGGGTTTTCGGCTATTGCGTCGCCGCATCCATCTGCTTGCGCTGCGCCTCGGCTGCATCCATCACCTGACCCTCCACCGCTTTGGCTTTTTCCATTGCCTTGATCTGCGTTTCGAAAACCGGGTTGGGGGCGCGTACGGTTTCGGGCTGGGGCGGCGGAGTCGGATCGCATGCGGTCAGAGTCAGCGCAAGCGGGATCAAGGTCCATTTAATGGTGCATCCTCCAGTAAATTAGTGGGCAGGCCGTCGATGCTGACCTGGTTTTTCTCGCGCCAAAAGGCCAGCAGGCCAACCGGGCCTTTTTTCTCGGCCCAGCGTGCCAGCGTGTCGCGCTCACCCTGGTAGGCATACAGCGGCACTGCGTAGCCGCATGAGGTTTGCACCGATTCGATATCCAGCACGATGATCTGGCGTTCGCCCGGTAGTGCCGCGAAATGATGACGCAACGCGCTCCATTCGGCGTCTTGCCGACGTACGGTGCGGCCGCGGCCGTACAGGCGCAGGATCAGCGGGTCGGTATCGAAGCTGCACCACATCAGGGTCATGCGGCCATCGTGCTTTAGATGCGCGGCGGTTTCGTTGCCGCTGCCGGTGAGGTCAAGATAGGCCACGCATTTTTCATTGACCACGCGCAGGCTGTCCATGCCCTTGGGCGACAGGTTGAGGCGGCTGTGGGCGGTGCCGGTCGCGGTGAAAAACAGCTTCTGCGCGGAGATGAAGTCGCGGTGCCGGGCTTCGAGCGCGGGATAAAAGCGCGCCATCAGTTGATCTGCTTTTTCAGGAACTCGGTGAGGATGCGAAGGCGCATCACGCTGTCGTTCATTTCCAGCAGGTTTTGCTGGATGCTCAGCGTGAGGGGCAGCACTTCAGACAAGCGGTATCCAACCCATACCGCATTATCCAGTTCGTGCGGCTCGGGGAAATGGGCATCGCCATATTCTCCAATGATGTGGCGCAGAATTTCGACGGGCAGTTCCAGATCGTCGGGGATGGGGGCAGTGGGTTCGACGCTGACATCCTCCACCGTGCCCATAAGCAGCCCGTTAGGTTCGGTATGGGTGCTGCGGATGACGAAGCGTTCCAGCGCAACTGTTTCGATGTGAAGGATGCCGGTTTGCGGCATATCCCAGTCAGTGATGCGCATGCAGGTGCCAACGTCATATGGTACGGCAGGGCTGCCCGTTTCGGAACCTTCGCGAATGGCTGCGGAAGGGTCGCCGCGCAGTGGCGGGGCACCCACCGGCGTACCCCACGCGGGTGCGCAGATACCGAAGGGCGTGTCGTTGGCGATGGCCTGTTTGATCATGTCCAGATAACGCTGTTCGAAGATGCGCAGCGGTAGCCGTCCGCCGGGAAAAACGACGGTATTGAGCGGGAAAAGCGGTAGGGTCTTTTGTTTGGGCAAACCGATCATCGGTCGTCTCCCCAGCGAGCCATCAAGGCGTGCTGGATGCCCAGTTGATCGAGTATGCGCGCGACGACGAAGTCGATAATGTCCTCGACGCTTTGCGGCCGATGATAAAAGCCGGGATTGGCCGGCAGAATGACCGCATTCATCTTTGACAGTTTCAGCATGTTTTCCAGATGGAGTGTGGAGAAGGGCGCTTCGCGTGGAACCAGGATGAGTTTGCGCTGCTCTTTCAGCATTACGTCGGCGGCGCGTTCGATCAGGTTGTCCGATATGCCATGGGCGATGGCGGCAAGCGTGCCCATCGAGCAGGGACACACCACCATCGCATCAGCCGGATTGGAACCGGATGCAACGGGAGCATTCCAGTCTTCGCGACCAAATACGCGCAGCTGGCCATCGCGCGCATGGAGACTGTCGGTGAGTTGTTTCTCAAGGTCGATAGAGCGGGCGGGCAGTGCCACGCCCAGTTCCTGTTTGGCGACGATGTGCGCAGCCTGGGAAATCAGCAGGTACACCCGGATGTCGGCAGTCAGCAGGCACTCGAGCAGACGCAGGCCATAAGCCATGCCGGAGGCGCCCGACAGCGCAAGCGTGATTGTGTTTGGGGATGAATTCATAGACCGGATTGTCGCGCGGATGCCATCAATAATCTACCCAACGCTGCCCGATACAGGGGGGCAATATGGGGTTACGCTTGTTGTTGCATGTCTTTATCGCGCCCGGAGGAGACGAGAAAACGCGCGACTATCACGCCATTGACCGCACCGAAAACAAGCGCGGCCGCGGCAAAAACCGGCATCAGCTTGATGAGCGCGATGCCAGGTAACAGCCACGCACCTGCCAGCGCAAGCTGCCCGCCGATATGACCGAACGCGGCGAGAACCGACAGGCTGATCGGGCCAAAATATTGGCTGGGCAAATGTCGCGCCAGCGCCAGAACGCCCAGGCTGGTGATCGCGCCAGCAGCGGACAGCCAGAAGCCCGGCGCAAACAGGCTGCCCAGCAAGAGCCCACCCGCAAGCACACGTAGGCCCGACACCCAAGCCGCGGCGCGCCAGCCATATTGCAGCAGCACCAGCAGCACGACGATGTTGGCGAGTCCCGGCTTGATGCCGGGCACCGGACTCGGCAGCGCCGCCTCGGCCAGCGTAAGGCCGATGGCCAGCGCCGCCAGCCGCGCAATGCGGCGGTCGTCAGCATTGACCGGCAATTCAATAACCGAGCGTGTCATAGGCGGTGGTGCGGCCGCGGATTTCAACGCTGACCTGATTGGGCAGGCACAGCGCTGCCTGGCCGGATTGGGTGAGCCAGCCTTGCTTGACGCACAGCTGGCGCGGCGAGGGGTCACGTGCAACGCGCGCGCGGCCGGGTTCAATCTCGATCTGGGTGGTGCCGAGCGGCCCGTCGATAGCAAAGCGTTGAATGTGGGTGAGCGAAGCGGTTTCCACAATCTGGCCTGCGGCTCGGATCACGGCTGTATCGCCGTGATCGCCGCTCCAGGCATACAGGGCCAGCGTGATGACCAGGCCGGTGCCAGCGAGCAGGACACCTGCATCGCCCGCGCGCAAGAGCATCAGGACAGCTCGCGGTGCCGCACCAGCACCTGTTCGCGTTCGCGGAAGGCGGTGGCGAGCGTCTCTGCAAAATACACGCTGCGGTGCTGGCCGCCGGTGCAACCGATGGCCACGGTCAGATAGGCGCGGTGATCGCGGATGAAACACGGCAGCCAGTTTTCGACAAAACCGCGGATGTCGGCCAGAAGTGCCATCGCATTGGCGCTGGCTTCGATATATGCCTTGACCGGCTGGTCGCGTCCGGTGAGCGGACGAAGTTCGGCGACGTAATGCGGGTTGGGCAGGCAGCGCACGTCGAACACCAGGTCGGCGTCGAGCGGAATGCCGTGCTTGAAGCCGAAGGATTCAAACAGCAGCGTGATGCGCGAACGATCCTGTTCGATCAGGTCCTTGATCCACAGCCGCAATGCCGAGGCAGACAGATCGCTGGTATCGATGCGGTGCGCCAGCGGTGCAATATCTTCGAGCATTTCGCGTTCGAGCTGGATCGCTTCCTGCAGTGAAACGGTGTCGCTGGAAAGCGGGTGGCGCCGGCGCGTTTCTGAAAAACGCTGAACCAGCGTGAGCGTTTTCGCCTCAAGAAAAACCACTCTCAGATCGGCACCCTGGCCGCGCAGTGCCTCGGCAATCTGGGGCAGCTGGGTAAAACTTGTGCTGCTGCGGGCATCGATGGCAATAGCGATGCGGGTGTGGCCTTCCTGGCGTAAAAAATCCACCAGCGGTTGCAGCATGAGCAGCGGTAAATTGTCGACGCAGTAATAGCCGATGTCTTCCAGCACCGCGATGGCGATGCTCTTGCCCGAGCCCGATAATCCGGAAACCAGAACGATCTGCATTCAAGAGTTCCTGTCGATGGCCGCCTGCTGGCGCTTGATGAATTGCTCGACCGGATTGATCCCACGGCTCTTGAGGATGTGGTTACGGACTGCGACCTCGACCAGCACAGCCAGGTTGCGGCCTGCAGCAACGGGAATGCGTACTTTGGGAATGCCTACACTGAGGATGACCTCGGTTGAGGCCACCATGTCAAGGCGGTTGAGACCGACTTCACCGATTTCTTCTGCCTGCACCAGCTCGACAATGAGCTTGAGATTTTTTTGCATCTTGACGGCCGTTTCGCCAAACAGGAAGCGGATATTGAGGATGCCCAGGCCGCGCACTTCCAGAAAGTCGCGAATCATGGGCGGGCAATTGCCTTCCAGCGTTTCGGGGGCAACGTGCTTGAGTTCGACCACGTCGTCGGCGATCAGGCGATGGCCGCGCGTGATGAGCTCCAGCGCCAGTTCGCTTTTGCCCACGCCGGCGTCGCCCTTGATGAGTACGCCGGTGCCGAGCACTTCGAGAAATACGCCATGGATCGAGGTGGCTTCGGCCAAACGCTGCGTCAGGTAATGTCCCAGATGGGACATCAGGACAGGGCTGACCAGTTTCGAGGCGAACAAGGGCGTTTCGGTGCGCTCGGCACTGTCAATCAACACAGGGGGCACGGCTTCGCCGTTGGAAATCACGATGGCCGCAAGCTCGGTCGAAAACAGGTGATCGATCGAGTCCTGCAGGGCTGCGTCAGTCAATCCGCGCAGATAGTCCATTTCCGCGCAGCCCAGCACCTGAACCCGATTGGGGTGCACGAAGTTCAGGTGGCCGATGAGTGCCAGAGTGGGTTTTTGTATGGTTTCGGAAGAGAGGGTGCGCTGGCCACCCGTTTGTCCCGCCATCCATTGCAGATCGAGTTGCTCCGCCATGTCGCGGAACAGGGTTTCGACTGTTACGTGGGTCAGGTCGTCCATGCGCAGGGCATCGTGTCTAGCTTGACCAGGTGCTGAGCAGCGCGATCAGCGCGTAGGCATCGGCAATGCCCAGCATTTTGGCGCGCATGGCATCGTCGCCGAACAATTGGGCCAGTTCACCCAGAATTTGCAGATGACGTTCGTTGGCGTCCTTGGGGACCAGCAATACAAAACACAGGTTGACCGGCTGATTGTCTGGCGCGTCGAATTCCAGCGGTGTTTTCAGCCGATAGAATGCGCCGCAGGCATCGTTGAGGCCTTTGATGCGGCCATGCGGAATGGCGATGCCACAGCCGAGCGCGGTCGAGCCCAGGCGTTCGCGCTCGAACAGGCTGGTGAAAATGTCGGAGGACTTGAGTCCATGCGTTTGGGCGAACAGATCGGCTGCGTGTTCAAACAGCTTCTTCTTGCTGGAAAAACTCAGGTCCAGCAAGGTGGTGTCGGGGGTGATCAGGGGGGCGATTAGATTCATGCCGGTTGTGGAGCTGATTATGGAATCCGGCGCTTGCGGATTATTCGACCGGAGGCGTTGAGCTGCCCCCGGCAACATGAGATTAATGCTGGGGTTCTAACCTTCAACAACGCTTTCTGCCGACTGATGTTTCAAGCCGCCGTCGCCCTGATGGACGTCCGAGGTTTTTTCCTTGTGCTTGACGATCTGGCGATCCAGTTTGTCGGCCAGAAGGTCAATGGCAGCGTACATGTTGCCATCTTCACTGTGGGCATGAAAATCATGGCCCTTGACGTGCAGGGTAGCCTCTACTTTGTGCACCAGTTTTTCCACTTGCATGATGACGCTCACGTTGATGACGTGATCGAAGTGTCGTTTAACGCGGTCGAGCTTGTCGGAAACGTAGTCGCGGATGGCTGGGGTCACTTCCAGGTGATGACCGGAAATTGTCAAATTCATAGAGCCTCCTTAATGTGCTGAAAAGAACTGAAAACCGGGCAGTGCCCCATTGTCAGGAGCGATATTGAACGCTCACTGTCATTGTGGGACGAAAGTGGGGGACATTCAAGCGCAGTGCAAAATTTCGGACAGGATGAGCCTGGGACGTTCTTACTATCACAACGCCCGACGCATGTTCGCGGGCGGGATTTGCATCGATTCGCGATACTTGGCGACCGTGCGGCGAGCCACCACGATGCCCTGCCGACTCAGCACTTCGGCCAACTGTCCATCGGAAAGCGGTTTCCCTCCCCCTTCGGTTGCGATCAGTTGCTTGATCAGCGCACGAATGGCGGTCGATGAGCAGGCCCCGCCATTGTCGGTGGATACGTGGCTGCCAAAAAAATACTTCAGTTCGTACAAGCCGCGCGGCGTCATCATGAACTTTTGCGTGGTGACGCGCGAAATGGTCGATTCGTGCAGTTCCACCGTGTCGGCAATTTCGCGCAGCACCAGCGGCCGCATCGCCACTTCACCGTGCTCGAAGAAATGCTTCTGGCGGTCGACGATGGCCTGCGAGACGCGCAGGATGGTGTCGAACCGCTGTTGCACGTTTTTAATCAGCCAGCGTGCTTCCTGCAACTGGCTGGCAAGCTGGCCGCCGCCCCCTTCGCGGTGACGCGACAGGATGTCGGCATAGACGCGATTGACACGCAGTTTGGGCATGGCATCCGCATTCAGGCTGGCGATCCACATGCCCTTGACCTTGCGCACATGCACGTCCGGAATCACATAGTGGATGTCGTCGGCGCCGAAAGCGGCACCCGGGCGCGGATTGAGCGAGAGAATCAGGGCACGCGCAGCCCGTAGCGTGGGGTCGTCGATGCCGAGCATTTTTTTGAGCTTGCCTACATCGCGCGCGGCCAGCAGATCCAGGTAATGCGTCGTCAGCCGCATGGCCTCATCGCGCACCGGTGTGTCGGGCGGCAGGGCGCGCAACTGCAAGGTCAGGCATTCCGCCAGGTTGCGTGCGCCGACGCCCGTTGGGTCCATGTTTTGCAGATGTTTGAGCGCAGTTTCCAACTCTTCGGGTTCCAGCTCTTCCAGCTCGGCCTGCAAGCTTTCTGTAATGTCCGCGAGCGGTTGGGAGAGCAGGCCGGCGTCGTCCAGATCATCAATGAGCGCGGCGACCAGGGTTCTGTCGCGCAGGGTCAGCGGGCTGACAATCAACTGGTTCAGCAGATGTTCGCGAAGGGTAGCGCCGACAATCGATCCCTCGGCGTAGTCGCCGTCATCGTCGTCGCCTCCGGATGGACTGTAATCGTTCCAGTCTGAATCATCCTGTGCGGTCACCGGCTCGGTGTCGGCCGTGTCTCGCGGTGCCACTTCGGTGTTCTGGGTTTCAGCTTCGGCGGTATGTGTCGGGGGGTCGGACGCCTCTTGTCTGGCTTCGTCCTCTTCTTCACGCTCGAGCAGGGGGTTGTCCTGGAGGATTTGCTCCAGTTCCTGGTTTAATTCGAGCGTAGACAGCTGCAACAGCCGGATCGACTGCTGCAATTGCGGTGTCAGGGTAAGGTGCTGACCGAGCTTGAGCTGGAGGCTGTGCTTCATGTGTCTTGACTACGGCAATAATCGTGCCGGCTTGAGCCAAGTGTAACGGTATTCGCTGGAAGCGGCGTTATAAACGGAAATTTTCACCCAGGTAAACCTTGCGCGCCTTGTCGTCCTGAATGATGAGGTCTGGCGTACCGTCAACAAGCAGGCGGCCTTCGTTGATGATATAGGCGCGATCGCAGATGCCGAGTGTTTCTCGGACGTTGTGATCGGTGATCAGGACCCCGATGTCACGTTCAATCAGGAAATGCACCAGTTTCTGGATGTCGAGCACCGCAATGGGGTCGACGCCTGCAAATGGTTCGTCGAGCAGGATGAAGCCAGGATTGATTGCCAATGCACGGGCAATTTCCACCCGGCGACGTTCGCCTCCCGATAAGCTGACTGCGGCGGCATCGCGCAGATGGGCAATGTGCAGGTCCTCGAGCAGGTTGTTGAGATGCTCCTCGCGTTCATCCTTGTCGTAGGCCTTGAGCTCCAGGATGGCGCGTATATTTTCTTCCACCGTCATTTTCCGGAAGATGGAGGGCTCTTGTGGCAGGTAGGACAAACCCAGTCGTGCACGCTGGTGGATCGCCATGTGAGTCAGGTCATGCGTGTCCATTGTCACCGTGCCGCCATCGGCCGCAACCAGCCCCACCACCATATAAAAGCAGGTGGTCTTGCCGGCACCATTCGGCCCCAGCAGCCCGACCACTTCACCACTGTTGACCACAAATGAAACATCGTGCACCACGGTGCGTTTGCCGTAGGTCTTGCGCAGGTGCTGGGCGGAAATCTGACTCATGGTCTGGAAGCAGGTTGTTCGATGCTCGCTTTGGGACGGATGACAGCGCGAACACGGCCACTCGGTGTTTTGGCGTCAGGCTGGCCGACGACTTTGTAGAACTCGGTGTTGCTGTTATATGAAATCTGGGCGCCGCGCAGTTCATCGCCGCCGCGTCGCAATTGGGCCTGGCCAATCAACTCGAGCTGGCTGTTGGCGCTATCGAATTCGATGCGCTCGGAAAATCCCTCGATAAATTCTTCACGGCCATCGACTTTCTGGCGAAACGCCGCCGGCCGTCCGGAGGCGCTGATTTTGTCGATCCCGTTCGTGTTTTGAGTCACCTGAACGCGGTCCGCGTGCAGTGTCAACGTACCCTGGCTCAAGATCACATTGCCTTGATATACGCTGACTTTTTTGATGTCATCGAGGGTCACGGTGTCAGCCTCGAGGTTGACCGGTTTGCTGCGGTCGGCCTTTTCAGCCTGGGCGGGAAGGGCCAACAATACAGCGCACAGCCCGGCATAAAATCCTGATTTACATATTTTCATGGCGCTAATTTTTTCCGGAAATATAACGGGCTTGAACCCGTCCTGTCAGTTTGATGAGGCGTTGCACAGCGTTGTACTCCATGGCGCCCGCGCGTAAATTCAAGGTGGCGTCCTGAATATCGACGGGCCCAGGTGAGCGGAGCAGCTTGCGTTCGGGGAAAACGATCAACCGTGCAGTCTGCATCGTCAGGGCCGACTGTCCAGCACCCGCAGCGCGCAGGATTTTCACGTCGCCACGCAGGTCGACTTCGTTACCATCGGATGAGACGGTTGCCAGTTGGGATACAGCGCTGACTGCACTGGTATTGGGGTCCAGCAGCACAAAATGGGGTGATTCCAGTTCGGTGCGCTTACTGCCGGAATAATGCTTGAGCTTTTTTGCGGACAGGCGGTATTGAGGGCGGCCCGTTTGATCGGTACGTAACGCATCGAAATTTTCCATGATGCCCTCGGGGTCGGTTTCCCCCGTCGTGTTGCCGTTGGGTAGCGTTTGCACCGAGCGTTCGATCCAGAAACTGAGCGCAGCCAGCAGCAGCAATACCAGCAGGGGTAGCCACAAAGACCCACGTGCGGTCATGCCGCACCCAATCTGATTTTACGCACCATGCGCTGGCCTCGTCCGGTCATCTCAAATAAGGCGCCAAAGCCGCGTCCAATGTGCCTTGCGCGCGCATCAAAAACTCGCAGGCTTCGCGCACGGCACCGTGGCCGGCGTTTCGCGTGGTGACCAGGTGGCTGTGGGCTTTGACCAGTTCGGTGGCGGCGGGTACGGTAATCGCCAACCCGGCGCGTCGCATGACAGGCAGGTCCACCACGTCATCACCCATATACGCGGTGTTTTCACAGGAAATGTTGAGTTCCTGGCAGAGTGCCTCATACACGGCCAGCTTGTCGTGCGCGCCCTGATGGATGATTTCGATGCCCAGGCTTTTGGCGCGATGCTCCACCACACGCGAGCTGCGGCCGGTGATGATGGCCAACTCAACGCCGCTGCCTTTCAGCATTTTCAGTCCATGGCCGTCGAGCGAGTTAAAACCTTTGTATTCCTGCCCGTCATCAGCCAGAAACAGCGTGCCATCCGTCATCACTCCATCAACATCAAATGCGATGAGTCTGATTTTTTGCGCGCGGGCGATCAGGGCAGTATTGATTGTTTCGGTCGTCATTACACTACACCCGCTTTTAAAAGGTCATGCATGTTAAGTGCGCCTACCAGGGTATTGCTTTCATCCACAACCAGCAGGCCATTTATTTTAAGGGTTTCCATTTTTTCGACTGCCGCTACGGCGAGTTCGTCTGCGTGGATAGTCTTGGGGTGGCGCGTCATCAGGTCGACCACGCGTGCCTGTTGCAAGTCGAGCGCGTGTTCCAGCGCGCGTCGCAGATCGCCGTCGGTGAACACGCCCGCAACCTTGCCGGCGGCGTCGACCACGGCCGTCATGCCGAGGCCCTTCTCGGTCATTTCGAGCAAGGCGGTCTTGAGTGAAGCGTCGTGATCGATTTGCGGGAGCGCCTGGCCTGTATGCATGACATCACGCACGTGAATCAATAAACGTCGGCCCAGACTGCCACCGGGATGGGTGCGGGCAAAATCGTCGGCCGAAAATCCGCGCGCATCGAGCAAGGCCACCGCCAGCGCGTCGCCCAGCGCCAGCGCAGCGGTGGTGCTGGCGGTGGGGGCCAGGTTGAGCGGACAGGCTTCCTTGTCGACCGCCGCATTGAGATGGACATCGGCCTCACGCGCCATGGTCGAGTTGGGGTTGCCTGTCATCGCAATGAGCTTGGCACCGCGCCGCTTGATCAGCGGAATGATGCTGACAATTTCATTGCTTTCGCCTGAGTTCGACAGGGCCAGCACCACGTCGTCGTGCGCGATCATGCCGAGGTCGCCATGGCTGGCTTCGCCCGGGTGCATGAAAAAAGCGGGGGTGCCGGTCGAAGCCAGTGTCGCCGCAATCTTGCAGCCGACATGGCCGGACTTGCCCATGCCCGACACCACCACGCGACCGGTGCACGCCAGAATCACGTGCACTGCATCGGCGAAACGCAGATCGAGACGCGTAGAAAGCGCGCGCAGGGCGTCCGCTTCAATGTCGAGCACCTGACGCGCAAGCGCAAGTAAATGTTCGGGGGAGTTCGATTGGGGGTGCATGGTCGGCAAGTATACTAAAGCCTGCTTATCCATCCATGATTTCCCTGATGCGGCTAAACGTGATGACACTGAAATTACGCATTGTCGAGGCCTTGACGGGTTCCGGTTGCCGATGCGCCGACGTCATGCAGGGCGGAGTGGGGTGTTTTACCCAGAGGCGTTCCCATGCATAGCGGACTCCAGCTTGTATTGATCCTGCTCGCCGCGGCTGTTCTGGTGGCGGCCGCAGCGCGCGCCTTGCGCCTGCCGACCATGCTGGGTTACCTGGTGACGGGCATTGCCATCGGGCCGTTCGCCCTGGGCTGGATTCCGGATAGCGATGAAGCGCGCTATCTGGCCGAGTTCGGTGTGGTGTTCCTGATGTTTTCGATTGGCCTGGAATTCAGTTTGCCGCGCCTGATGACCATGCGCATGACCGTGTTTGGTTTCGGCGGTGCACAGGTGGGGCTGACGATTGCACTGACTGCGCTGGTTTCCTGGCTGCTCGATTTGCCTTTGTTGGCGGCCATCGCGCTCGGCGGCATCATGTCGATGTCGTCGACTGCAATTGTGTCAAAGATGATGGCCGAGCGTCTGGAAATCCAGACGCCACATGGCCGCCAGATATTTGGCGCGTTGCTATTCCAGGACCTGGCCGTGGTGCCGCTGTTGATTTTGATTCCGGCCTTTGCCAAGGAATCGGATGCCATGGCGCTTACGCTGGGGCTGGCCATGCTCAAGGCAGTCGTGGTGCTCGGCTTTTTGTTGTTTGTGGGCCAGCGCATCATGCGCCCGTGGTTCCAGTGGGTGGCCGGCCACAAATCACCCGAGCTTTTCACCCTGAACCTGCTGCTGTTTACGTTGGGATTGGCGTTTTTGACCGAAAGTGCCGGCTTGTCATTGGCGCTGGGCGCTTTTCTGGCGGGCATGCTGGTATCTGAAACTGAATATCGCTATCAGGTGGAAGACGACATCAAGCCTTTCCGCGATGTCTTGCTGGGCCTGTTCTTCGTCACCATCGGCATGCGGCTCGACTTGATGCAAGTGATGGTGAATTGGGGCGACGTGTTGCTGTTGGTGGCCGCCATTGTTATCGGTAAGGCTGTGCTGGTAACGGGCCTCGCCATGGCTTTTGGCAGCGCCCGTCCCACTGCCGTGCGCACCGCGCTGGGGCTGGCGCAAGCCGGCGAGTTTGGTTTCGTGTTGCTGGCGCAGTCGGCTGACCTCAACTTGTTGGGCGCCGCAATCACCCAGCCGGTGCTGGCGGCGATGGTGCTGTCGATGCTGATTGCACCTTTGATGATTAATCGCATGGATACACTCACACGGCTGCTTGCCGGCAGCGAATGGGCCGGACGAGCCAAGGAAGTGCATGACATCGCCGTCAAGACCTTCGGCAAAACCCAGCATGTAATCGTCTGTGGATACGGCCGCAGTGGACAGAACCTGGCGCGTCTGCTGGAGGCAGAGGGCATCAGCCTGGTCGCGCTTGACGCCGATCCAGAGCGTATTCGTGCGGTGGCTGCATCTGGCGTCAACGTGGTATACGGCGACGCCAGCCGCCGCGAAGTGCTGGTCGCCGCCGGGCTCAGTCGTGCAAAAGCCATTGTGGTGACGTATTCCGACCTGCATTCGAGCATGGCGATTCTGCGTCATGTGCGTGAATTGCGTCCCGAGCTTCCTGTTGTGGTCCGCACCATCGATGACACGCATATTGACGCCTTGAAATCGGCCGGTGCCTCCGAAGTGGTGTCCGAAGTGATGGAAGGTTCGCTGATGCTGGCCTCGCACGCGTTGATGCTGCTGGGGGTGCCGCTTTCCCAGGTGCTGAAGCGCATCCGTGAAGTGCGCGAAACGCGCTATGCCATGATGCGCGGCTTCTTTCGAGGTGCCAGCGACGTCGACGACGAACTCGACCAGCAATCCCAGCCGCGCCTGCACACCGTGCTGGTGACCCAGGGCGCGGCCGCGGCAGGACAGCAGTTGGAAAGCCTGGCGCTGGACGATCTATTGGTTGAAGTGGTGGCCATACGCCGGCAGGGCATCAAGGGCGTTGACCCTCAGCCAGAAACCGAAATTCAGGTGGGTGATGTGCTGATGCTGCGCGGTGCGGCAGATGGGCTGGCGGCGGCGGAGTTCAGGGTGTTGCAGGGTTGATTCGTATCGTGGAGATCAGGGCGTAAAAAAGCCCGCCGACTCAGGCGGGCTTTTTTGTCTGCATAGACTTAAACGCCCATGCAAACTGTGTAGGACGTTGCATCATCGATACTCGTTGTCTCAGTGGCTGCTGCGCCAATGGCATAAGTTGTAGTCGGTGTAGCCATCATTGAGCCCTTCGCTGTGTCGCCGTCATCCATTTGGGTGTCGAGTTGCTTGGCAAACTTGCCGAGAATGCCAGTCGAACAGATGATATAAGCGCCCCCGATTGCTTTGTTGTTTGCATCTTTAATGGGCGTTTTCGTCAGGTCTATCGTGCCGCTCTGAATGCCGATGGTTCCACCAGACGCGTTGGTGGGGGCATAACCCGTACCCGGAGTGGTGACGCCGGGCGCCAAGCCGGCCAGTCGCACATGCTGCCAGAAAAGATAGGATTCATCGGTCTGAGTCGTGCTTTTCCACTCACCGTCAATGACGCCATTACCTTGGGAACCAGCAGGCGTGGTGGCCTGTGTGCCTGCGACATGCGCCACTACGGCGGGATCGTCACCAGGCAGCGTCTTGAATTTATCCTGATATCCGTAGATAAACAGCGGGATATTACGGAAGTCTGTGCCAAGATTTTTCACGCGGGCGCTGTTAATCAACTCTTGCCCCTTTAGAATACCGCCAAGCAACAGGCCGATGATGACCAGCACAATGGCGATCTCGATCAGGGTGAAACCCGACTGGTGTTTCGGGAGGGTGGGATGAGGCATGTAAGGTTCTCCGTTATATTTTCGCCTGGCTGAAAAACGTGCAAAATGCATGCCAGGCAGGGTGTTGTTCTAACTGTTTGATATTAAAAATTAAAGTATCGGTTTTTGCCTTCGAATAGCGGGTGGTTTGTCGAAAATACGACACTCCTGCCAGAATTCCGGCAGAGATTGGGGGATAGATGGACACTGGTTTTAAAGGGCGGATAGCGTGGGCGATGTCTCGCCGAAGCAGGGTCTTGATGAGCCTTTTTCCGGCATGAACGAACACGTCGACACCGCGCCGCATGTCAATTGGCTGACTTCACTGGCCAACCGGCTCGTGCAGGTGGGGCCCGGACGCTGGCTGGCCTTGATGCTATTGGCGTTGCATGCGGCCGTGGTCATTGACGCTGAGCCCGCAGTCACACGCGCATTTTTACTGGCGCATTACGGCCTGTTTTTGCTGTGGCAGCCGGTGGTGCGCAGTGAATCGCGGATAGAGCCGCGTCTTGCGTTGCCGGTGTTCGCCATGGCCGCTTTGCTGGTGCTGGTGGACAGCACCTGGGTGATGGCATTGTGGTTGGCGATTTTGGCCGGCCTCATGGGGGCGGTGGGAACGTCGCAAAACGAGCGGTTTTCCCGGTGGGCGTATTTGCTTGCTTTAGCGTATTTGCTTGCACTTCTATTGGCTTGGGTGTTGCCCCAAAGCTTGGGCGACACGTCCCTCCCTGATGAATTGAAACCGGTGGTGCATTACGGGTTAGCGTTAATTCCGCTGTTGATCCTGTTTTTACCCGCAACCCGCCAGAAGACCGCTTCCTCGACACTTGATTTCGTCTATGGCTTGATGCTGTCATTGCTCATTATGGTGGTGGCGCTGGGTGCCTTTGCCGTGGTGGCAGTGGCCAAGGTGAGCTATGCCTGGGCGCTGGTGCAGACCTTGTTGGGGATGGCTGTATTGTTGCTGTCGCTGTCGTTGCTGTGGAACCCGCGCGCAGGGTTTTCCGGGCTGGGCCAGGTGACTTCGCGCTACCTGTTGTCGGTGGGCCTGCCGTTCGAGGGCTGGGCGCAGCGACTGGCAACATTGGCCGAACGCGAGCGCGATCCGGAATCTTTCGTGCGCGATGGCCTGGCCGACCTGCACGAACTGACCTGGATACGGGGCGGTCACTGGCAGGCCGCGCGCGGCGAAGGCGTATTTGGCGAACCGGCCGAGCATAGCGTGAGCCACGCCTTTCATGGCCTCAGCCTGACCTGGCAGTCGCAACGTCCACTCACCCCCGCGCTGGCTTTGCATGTGCGTCTGCTGTCGCAGCTGCTGGGCTTTTTTTATGCCGCCAAGGTGCGCGAACAGACCCTGCGCGAGCAAGCCTACAGTCAGGCGATTCACGATACCGGTGCAAGGCTGACCCATGACGTGAAAAACATCCTGCAGTCGATGAAAACCCTGATTGCCGCCGCGGACACATCGACGCCTGAAGACGGCGAACGTTTGCAGGCGCTGATGAAGCGCCAGCTGCCGCAGTTGGCCGCACGGCTGTCGCAAACCGTCGACAAGCTCAAGCAGCCGGCTGAAATGGATGCTGCGAGTGTTGCTGCAAAAACCTGGTGGAAGGCTTTGCAGACGCGTTATGAACACGACGATATTCAGTTTTTTGCCGATACCATCGACGACACGCCCCTGCCGCAAGATTTGTTTGATAGCGTCATCGACAATTTGCTGACCAACGCCTTGCGCAAACGCCAACACGAACCGGCTGTGGCAATCGAAGTGCGTCTTTCGTTGAATCCACTGGTAAGTCTGACCATCACCGACAGCGGCGCCCCCGCGCCCGAGCATGTGGCGCGCAATCTG
The DNA here is from genome assembly GCA_018780025.1 of Thiobacillus sp. Lineage (GTDB taxonomy): Bacteria > Pseudomonadota > Gammaproteobacteria > Burkholderiales > Thiobacillaceae > Thiobacillus. The sequence goes on along the minus strand of JADMKH010000032.1, from coordinate 13,140 downwards.
TTTCTGAGCCCGGTGGCATCGGATTCAGGATTGGGGGTGGGCTTGTATCAGGCCGCGCGACAGGCGGCGCGATCGGGGTTCCGGCTGGCGTTACCGGACAATCAGGCGGGGCGGGTGACGTTCAGGTTGCAGGCTATGGACAGCCGCCAGCAGGACACACCCGGCTCCTGAGCAAACCATCTGCAAGCCACACCACCAGATCGTCGAATTCACCGCTGGCGCTGTCGACCTTGGTCGGGGCGCGACTGACAATGTTGACATCAGCATCGGTGTTTTCCAGTTCATCTGCGCTGGTGGGTGCTTTCAGGGACGTGCCGCTGACATTGCGGCCCCCCCATCCGTTCGGACCGTAGGAAACCAGCACTGCCGGTACATTGCTGGCCACGTCGACCAGCGCGCAGCCGTTGGTGCTGCATATCTGGAGGTCTCCGGTGTCCGTGTTCGAGAATCCGTCCGATTTTGAGAACGAGGCGGTGACCTGATATAGCAGGCGGTTTCCCCAGGCATCCTGCGCTGCCGTGCCCAGGGTGACCCAGGGAAACCAACCCACATTTTGCGCACAGATTCCCGTTATTGCATCGCGATTCTCTACTCCATCGGCGGTAGCGTCGCTGTCCGGACAAGGTAGATAAGGCTTGTTTGTTGTTATGGATTTGTGTGTCATGGCGTACCCAATGATCGCCTCACGCGCTTCCTCCAGCGTCTTGTTGGTCTCCGCAATCCGCCGTGCCTGAATCTGCGCCGACAGCGGCACCGCCAGCCCACCAATCAGAATCGTGATGATGACCAGCACGATGGCCAGTTCGATCAGGGTGAAGCCGCGGGTTACGCGGGTTATGGGGTCAGACACGATTTTTGTTAAAAGAAACCGTCTATGCGCTGTTTCATTTTCAACTCACCAGATTCGCTTGATACCATATTCTGACAGTATCGTATCAGCTGAAACGATAGGCATTTTCTCGCTCATAGCCTGTGCCACGAGCAAGCGGTCAAATGGGTCACGATGGCGGAATGGCAGGGTTTCCACTCTTGCGACATGTCGAAAATCAATTCCCAGAAGCTGAAAACCGTTGGCGGCCAGTTGTTCAGGAACGAAGCGTTCAACCGGTTGCGACAAGGCCAGCTTTCCTGTGCTCACTTTAATCGCCATCTCCCAGGCACTCGCGACACTCAGGAAACACGCGTTCTGTCCCTTCCGAATTGTCGCACGAGCCTTGGCGGACAACTCCGGCGCATCATTGACCCACCACAGAAAAACATGGGTATCGAGCAGCAGACGCATCAGGTGTAATCCTGAAAATCTTCTGGCGTGCTATCGAAATCCGGCGCCATATAAGTGACCTTGCCTTTTGCCGACCCCGGCATTCTTTCCTTCGTGTCTGCCGCCATCAATACCAGCTTCAGGATAGGCTTGTTGTCCTTGGCGATCACCACTTCCTCACCCAGCATGGCTTTTTTCACTAGCTCGGAAAAATGGGATTTTGCTTCTGCGATATTGAACTGACTCATCTTAATCTCCTTAATATGGCCATCTTATCTGACCATATCATGAAGGACAAGTTTACGTTTCATGGGCAGTAGCGTAAACCGGTATCAAAATACAGGAAAAGGAGGGTCATGGCGTGCTTTCCTTTTCGCGGGTTTCAACCGGGTTGGGACGCAGCACCTGGTAGGGTTCATACACCTTGCCGTCGGCGCGGATCTGGCCTGGCTTCAGGCCGGTCACCCCGGACGCGCCGACCTGCGGCTGGCCGTCGACCCAGCGCGTTGTCTTGCCGTCGGAGCGGATGACCATGCCGTCGAAGCGTACAGGGGGCGGGCCGACCGCAGGTCCCGCCTGCCTGACCTGGGTGACGTTGCGGGCGCGGGCAGCTTCGAGCTGGGCGCGCTGGGCCGGGGTGTAGAACAGGCGGCCGGGCAAGTCGGATGGCGCTGCAAACACTGAACCACAGTACCCTAAAGGGCATAAAAGGCACAGAGACACAGAGAAAATCCAGGCTGAACCGTGATGCCCCATCCCGCGCCGAACGGGTCTGCTGTTCTCTGTGCCTTGACTCTGTGGTGAACAGGTTTTCATTGGGCACGCCCTGTCGCAGGCGCGACGGTAAACCACTGCAATTCACATTCGGCTTGCATGTGTGGCTGGTTGATCGCCTCGAAAGCGGGGGAGGCCTGCATGGACAGGCTGCAGCCATGAACCCGAACCACGCCGGGCGCGCGCGCCTTGAGCGCAGCCAAAAAACGGGGGAGATCGGTTTCCACCAGCACGGGGAAGATCAGCGTCATGTTGGTCTGGCCAAGCGCCAATCCCTGTGCAAGGGCGGGCGGCGAGGCCATGCGTGGCGCGAGTCGATAATCCAGGCCGTAGAGCTGCGCGTCGCGGTTGGCATTTTGCGCGGCCTCGATCCAGGCCAGACGGTCTTCGGGGCCGACAAAGCCGCGCGCCGTGAGCGCCCGATAAGCGGGCAGGTGGATGGCGATGAGCTGCTGCTGCTGGCGGCTGCGGTCGAGTTGCTGGCGCGCGGAATTCAAAGCCGTGTTTTCCTGTTGCAATTCGGCTGCTGCGTTTTGCGCCTGATTCCAGTTCCAGAGTGCGCCTCCTGTTGCCAGCATTAACGACACCAGCACCAGCAACATGGATAGCCTGAGAGCTGCGAACGGCGGGCGTTTCATGGCTGGGCCTCGCGGTAGGTCAGGCTGAGGCCGAAGTGCACAACGGGCGCTTCGGCCGTATTGGGCCCAAAGGTTTTACCGGACAGGGTGCTGCTGGAATCGGCATTCACCGGGCTGCTGCGCAAGCGCACCTCGAACAGGGTGGGGACAGCCTGCAGGCGGCTCATGAATCGTTCGATGCGTTGCATGGCGGCACGGTAGTTGCCATCGAATGGCGCAAGCGAAGCGTCGATGTTTACATGGATCTGGCCCGTGGGCATGAGCGTGCCGTCGATCCATTCCAGCGTGTTCAGGGTGATCTCCGGTTCCGCATCCATGGCCTGCCCGAGTGCGGCGAGGAGACCCAGGGCGTTGGGCTGCGGGGCGTCAAGCTGGCGTGCCAGCGTGACGGTTTGCGCCAGCTGCTCGGGGGCGGCGGTTTGTGCCGGAAACGAATCCACAATCGCTTGATGGCGGGCCTTGAATTGCTGAAGCTGCTGGGCGCGTTGGTGGGTCTGGTCGTTCAGGTCCTGAGCCTGCAACCAGTAGGCAGCGGTGATGCCCAATCCCAGCATTGCGATAAGTCAGGCAGCCGCATGCAGGCTGCGACGCCAGCGAAACTCCGTGTGCCGCTGCAGCAGTTCGGGGGGCGCCAGATTGAGCTGGATGGCCTCGCCCGCAATCGCTGCCAAAGGGGCCACTTCTGGCGTGGCAGCCAGAAAGTTATCCGGAATGCGTAACGCACGCCCAAGGCTGGACAGGTCAATCAGCCGGGTGCTGAACGCCGGATCGGCATTGAGCTGCGCCTGTGCGCTGTCCAGTTGCCCGCTGGGATCGAGCAGCAATACGTGCAGGCGCGCTTCGCGCGGCAGGATGCGCTGACCGGTGAGATAAAGCTGTGTCTTGGCGATTTCATCGGCGGCATTGCCCGGTAATTGCGTGGGCGTGTCGCCGCCGATCAGGCGGGAAAAACGCAGCATGCCTTCGTGGTAGTAGGACAGCCGCAAGCTGCTGTTGAGGCGGCATGCCAGCAGGGTGTGCGGCTCCTGGATGCGCAGTTTGCCCAGCATGTGCTGGCAGGCCTGTGCCAGCGGGGTGATGCCGGACAACGGCACGTGCTCACGGTGCAGCACGGAAAGCCAGGGCATCAACCAGTCGGTATCGGTCAAGGCGGTCAACAGGTAACGATCGTCGCGACGCCCCGTGGTTTCGCGCTTTTGCAGCCACGCGCCGGTAAAGCGCGCATTGCGGAACACCTGCTTGAGTTTGCGCGCGAGCAATTCATCGCGCGCGCGCCCTTGCACGTGCGGCATGATCTCGCTGCGGTAATCCTCGTCTACCGTGTCGACGACCAGCAGCACCGGCAGGTGCGCATGCTTGACGATAATCCTGTGAAATGCCGCCAGCCCATTGGCGTTGCCTGCAAACTCGCCCAGCCAGTGCATGTGCCCCGGACGCCAGTCGAGTACGCCGATCTGGTTGGGTGTGGCAAGCAGGATCAGGCGGTGGTCGAACATCATAAAGGCAGATTCCCGATCAGGTCGTAGATGGGCAACAGCACCGAGACCAAAATGCCACCGAGCAAAATGCCGAGAATGGCAGTGAGCATGGGCTCGAGCACTCTAAGGCCGTTTTCAATCGATTCGAGCACTTCCCGATTATAGAAAAGCGTCACGTTATCCAGTGCTTCGTCGAGTGCGCCGGTCGTTTCGCCTACGCGCAGCATGCGGATCACCAGCGGCGGAAACAGGGCCAGCGACTGAAAGCTTTCGGACAGCCCCCGGCCGTCTGAAATCTGCTGCGCGGCACGGTGAATGCCGCGGGCAATCACCCGATTGCCTGCTACCGCCTCGCCTGCGCGCAACGCATCGAGCACCGTGACGCCCGAGCGGTACATCATCGACAAGGTATTGGTAAAACGCGACAGCACGATTTTCTGCACGATGGGCCCGATAATGGGCAGCCGCAATTGGGCGTTGTCCCACCAGTCGCGCCCTGCCTCGCTTTTTTTTATCCATAGGGGCAATCCAATGCCCAATGCGAGTGCCAGCAACAAACCGATCAGCCAGTACGAGCGCACCACACTCGACACCGCCATCAGAATCAGCGTCGGCAGTGGTAACGCGACGCCCATGGTTTCCACCAAAGTGAGCACCTGCGGCACCAGATAGATCAGCAAAAACAGAATGGCCGCGCCAACCACAACCAGCACCAGCGCCGGATAGATCATCAGTTGCTTGGCTTTGGCTGCCACTTCTTCCTGCCATTTAAGCGATTCGCCCAAACGCTCGAATACCGCGTCAAGCAGTCCGGTCTGCTCGCCCGCCTTGATGCTGTGTACGAACACGGCGCCGAACACGGCCGGGTGCGCAGCCAGTGCTTGCGATAGCACCTTGCCGCCCTCCAGGTCTTCCAGCAGCGCGGTCAGCACATCGCGAAAACCACGCTTTTCCATGGTGTCGCGCAAGTCACGCAAGCCATCAAGCAGCGGAATGCCGGCGCGGGTGATGTAACGCATGTGGATGCAGAACGTCACCAGATCGCGTCGCGTGACCCGCTCGCGGCCTTGTGGGGCGTACTGGCGTGATAATTCAGAAAGCGTGATAAGGTCGAGCCCCATGCGTTTCAGGCGTAGTTCGAGATCGACGTCGTTGACGGCGGAAAGCACGCCCTTGACCGAGCGGCCGGTCTGGTCGATGGCGCGATAGTCGAAGAAAGGCATGGCAGTTTCCTGGGGCAGGGTTCAGGATTCAGGGGTCAGGGAACGAGCGGCTGTGCCGCGCTTCAAACTAAATGAATGCGAAGCCCCCTCCCCTGAATCCTGAATCCTGACCCCTGACCTCTTCATTACACCCGCCCTGTCAAATCCACCACCCGCGCCACTTCCGCCAGCGACGTCACGCCATCCTTCACCCGCTGGATGCCGTCTTCTGCCAAGGGGTGGTAGCCATGCTCGAATGCCGCGCGGCGGATTTCGTGTAGCGGGGCATTGTTAGCCACGAGTTCATCCAGGGTCGGATCCATCCGCAGCAATTCGATCAAAGCCAGCCGGCCCTTGTAGCCTTTGTTGCTGCATGCCGGGCAGCCTGCAGCGCGGTAAATCTGCGGCGGGTGGGCAGGATCAGCGCCGAGGAGGCCGATCTCATGCTCGTCGGGTGTGTAGGCTTCCTTGCAGTGCGGGCACAGTTTGCGCACCAGCCGCTGTGCAACAACGCCGATGATGTTGCCCGACAGAATGCCGGACTGGATGCCGATGTCCATCAGACGCGGAAACACACCGAGCGCCGAGTTGGTGTGCAGGGTGGTAAACACCTGGTGGCCAGTCATGGCGGCGCGAAAGGCCATTTCGGCAGTGTCCTTGTCGCGGATTTCGCCGACCAGAATGATGTCGGGGTCCTGCCGCATGATGGAACGAATACCGTTGGCAAAATCGAGTTTGAGCGTTTCGTTGACCGAACTCTGGCGCATCAGCGTGACCGGGTATTCGACCGGGTCTTCCAGTGTCATGATGTTGACGGTCTCGTTATTCAGATGCGAGAGCATCGAATACAGCGTGGTGGTTTTGCCCGAACCGGTCGGCCCGGTAACCACCAGAATGCCTTCCGGTCGCGCCATCATCAGGTGCAATTCACGCAGTGCCTTTGGGGTGAATCCCATCTGTTCCAGCGGCACGATGGATTTCTCTCGGTCGAGGATGCGCAGCACCAGGTTTTCGCCATGGATGCCGGGCTGCGACGATACCCGAAAATCGATCGGGCGGCCGTTCAGCGTCAACGACATGCGGCCATCCTGCGGTGCGCGCGTCTCGGCGATGTTCATTCCGGACAGCACTTTCAGTCGCACCAGAATGCCCGGCCAGTAGGTTTTATGCAGGCTGCGGATCTGCTCCAGCACGCCGTCGATGCGGTAGCGGATGCGCAAAAAAGCGTGTTCGGGTTCGAAGTGAATGTCGCTCGCTTCGCGCTTCATCGCATCGGTGAGCAGCGCACCGACCAGCCGCACCACCGGCTGGGTGTATTCCTCGGTCTCGGGATTGAGGCTGGCGTAATCGACTTCGCCGGTTTCAATTTCGCGCAGAATGCCGTCGAGCGAAAGGTCAAAGCCGTAGAACTTGTCGATGCATTCGAGCAGCTGCGCTTCGGCCGCCAGCAGGGTGTCGATTTCGAGCTGGCCGCCGAGTGCGGCTTTCAACTGGTCGAGCGCAACGACGTTGAACATGTCGGTGGTCGCCAGCGTCAGGATGTTCCGCGCTGCATCGTGGGCGATCGGCAGCAGGTGGTGGCGGCGGGCAAATTCCTCGGGCACCAGTTGCAAGGCTTCGGAATCGGCCACCACCTGGGTGAGGTCGATGCCCTGGCTGCCCAGCGCGTTGGCGAGCTGGTCGCGCAGCACAGCCTCGGTCATGAAGCCCAGCGCAACCAGTTGGCGCCCGATGGGAAGGCCAGTGGTTTTCTGTTCCTTGAGCCCGATGCGCAGCTGGTCGGTGGTGATGAGTCCCTGGGAAATCAGGGTTTCACCCATGCGGAGTTTTTTGCGGCGCTCCATAAGACCGCTTACCGAACCGACTTGAGTTGTTGCACGCGCGCTTCGGCTTGCGCGCGATCGAAGCGGTGCATGCCTCCGGTCGCGAGCGCCTTCTCGTAATACTTCAGCGCGGCTGCAGTCTGCCGCAACTGATCGAGACTGACTGCGAGATTGAACGCGTAATCGGCATTGTCAGGTGCATTGCGATAGGCCTCGAAATACGCGGCCTGGGCGTCGTTCCAACGCTTCTGGTCGGCATAAAGGTTGCCGAGGGTTTGATAGAGCTGAGGGCTGGGGCCGCGGTCGATCAGCGTCTTCAGGCGGCTTTCAGTCGCCAGGCTGTCGGTGTTGCCCAACAGGTCGAGCAGGGCAGCCTGGGCGGCGGCATTGCGCGGGTCGCTGTCCAGAACTTCGCGGTACAAACGTTGTGCATCAACCTCACGGTTTTGTACGCTGGCAATGGCTGCCAGTCCCAACAAGGCATCCACGCTGCGGTTGCGCGAAGCGGCCTGGTTGTAAAGCCGTTGCGATTCAGCCAGCGCACCGCGCTGATAGGCTGCGTAGGCCTGACCGAGCAAAGCGGTGTGCACGTCGGGCTGGAATTGCAGCGGCGCGGCAGGCGGGAGGGCGATGGTATTGCTGGGACTGCCTGGGCGAACGCTGCGGGCCGTGGCGGAGGATGCTGAAATCGGCTTCGCAGGCGCGGTGGCTTGAGCGGGTGCCGAGGGCGTGGCGGCCGTTGCGGTTAAGGGTTCTGATCGTGGCAAGGCGGGCGCGTTGGCCAAGGCAGCTGGCGCGGGTGCAGGCGTGGCTATTGGCGCCGGGCTGATGGGGGCTGGCACAGCGACGCGTGGTGTAGCCAAGGGTGCAACACTTGCAGGGGGCGTCGTTACTGCTGCAGGGGGCTGCAACTCAAAATACAGGTATATCCCATAGCCTACTGCAATGATCGCAGCAAGCAGGGCAACCAGCGGCACCAGCGAAAGTTGCGGCCAGCGGAAAGCCGGCGGGCGCGGAGCCTCTGGCGTCAGCCCGCTATTGCCGAACAGCAAGCCCGGTGGCTCAACCCATTCTGGGTCTGCATCTGCGCCAGCGACAGACAGCGGCTCCAGTTCGAGGCTCCTTTCGGTATGACTACCCGCCCCGGTCCGGTCTGCATCGGGCTTGGCCGCATGGGCGGCTTCGGCCTGCTTCAGCGCTTTGAGCAGCAGGCTCAAGGGATACTCCGTGCGCCGGGCTTAATCATGGCGCACTCCGCGCGCTCGGAAGCAGCCGCTGGAACTGGCGCAGCTCATCGCTTTCCAGCGTGGGGTTGGTCACCACAATGGGGCGCAGGAAAATCACCAGCTCGGTCTGGCTGTTGATGCGTTCGTGTTGGCCGAATACGGCGCCGATGCCTTCCGGACGCGACAGGACAGGCAGGCCGTCGCGGGCGTTGTTGCTGTCGTCCTGGATCAGGCCGCCGAGGATGACGGTCTGGCCGCTGCGAATCTGCAATAAGGATTCCATCTCGCGCACCTGGATGACCGGGACCTTGTTGCTGATGTTGAGCCCGCCTTGCTTCAGCAAGGGGCTGGGGTCTTCGACGTCGCCTACCTTGCGGGTAATGGTTGGGCGAACGGTCAGAGAGACGAGGCCATTGTCCCCGACCTGAGGCGTCACACTCATGACCACCCCAACAGGTACGGTGTGTACCTCTGTTCTGACAGATGAGGGTAGAACAAGCCCCGAAGCGGTGACGGTACCCTGCGCCACATCAATGGAAAAATAGACCAGATTGTTGACTACTTTGAGTAGCGCGGTCTGGTTGTTCAGCGCCATCAACTTGGGGCTCGATAGCACCTTGGTATTGCCATAGGATTCCAGTAAATCAATCGTTGCCTTGAAATCCCATTTGTCATTGTTCGTGTAGGCAATGTTGAAGAATGGTGAAAGTGCATTGGCCAGGTTCGTGCCCCCGGTTCCGGCACCTACGGTGTTCACCGTCCAGCCGGTGACACCCGAAACCAGGCTTTGCCAGTTGATGCCAGCACGGTATTGATCCTTGAGCGTAACTTCGACAATGGTGGCTTCAATCAATACCTGGCGCTGCGCGGACTGCATCACGCGGTCGAGATACTGTTGCACCAGTTCCTGCTGTTTTGCGGTGCCCAGCACCGAGACGGTGCCCGCCATCGGATTGGCCGCCACATCGTATTTGCCGTCGCCTGACGGCTGGTTGGCAAACGCGGCCGTAAACAGGCCTGCTGCCCCTGCGCCGGCTTTGCTGACTGCTTCGGCCTGCGATACACGCTCGGCGCGTGCCGTTTTCTCGGCGTCCAGTCGGGCAGCGCGTTCTTCATTGCTCTGGGTGACGGCGCGGGTGCCGGCGAGAATGGTGCGGATGTTATCGGCAAGCACAGTCCACAAATCGTTGTTGGACTGGCTGGACACGGTGGTGGTGGAAGAATTCCCCCCTGTGGCGGACGCCCCGCCTGCTGCGCCTACGCCACCGCCGGTGCTGGCGATTTGCGCCGCCACGCCGACGCTGGAGGTGGTATTGCGGGCGACGTTTACATAGTTGATGGAATAGGTTTTGACGAAGGGCGTGTCGGGCATGATCGACACCGTGCGGCCATTCAATTCGTAGCGCAGGTTGGCCTGTCGCGCGATGCGGTCGAGAATGGCGGGCAGGGGTTCCTGCACGGCGTTGAGCGAGACGCGCCCTGATATCCCCGGGTGCAGGTCGATGTTGTATTGGGTGTCGCGGGCGATGGAAAACAGCAGGTCTTTCACCGGCACGTCGTTGACCACCACGGTGTAGGTGGGCACCGGGGCGCTTGGCTGAGGGGCCGCCAGGGTGGGGGCCGCTCTCACCGGCGGCGGCGGCGGGGTGGCCGCGGCGGCGGTTTGAACGGGCTGACTGATATGGCCGGATGAGGTGTCGAATGCTTTTGGGGGCACACAGCCCCCCATCAGCAGCAAGCTGATCAGCCCTGGACCTGTCAATACGAAGCGTTTCAACACAGCGTTCATCATCATCCTGTTGGTAGCACTACGGTACGCATTTTGCCGACTGTACGCAGAAATGGCGAACCTGCGGGGGGGGCAGGCAAGGTGCGCAGGGCTGCCATGGCTGCGTCACGGTTGGGATACTCGCCCGCCAGAATCATCCAGGCGGAGGCGCCCTGACTCAAACCATGCAGTACCCGCACCGGCTGCGGCGTGGCGGGGCCAAAGCTCGTCAATAATACGGCCACCTGTGCGGCTTCTTTAGCTGAGGCCACCTGGATGACATGGGTGCCGGGGGCGGCGGCGGCGAGCCAGCGCTGGGTTTGTCGGGCCAGTTCGGTGACGTGGGCGACAGGCGCCGCTGTTTGGTCGAGGTTTGCTGCCGGCGCAGCAACGGGATTTCGAGCGGCTGCCTGAGGCGGCGGGCTTTGCGACAGCGCCTGCCAGGCGACAAACACCAGCAAACCCAGTGCGGCAGCGAGCCCGGCACTCAGCCACGCCCAACGGCGGAGCGCCGGTCGGACAGGGGGGCGTTGCGGGTGGGACTGTATTTCGGCATCGCCCGCAGCGGCGTCCAGGTGTGCCGGGGTGAGCGTGTGAGTCTGTCCGGCGTAGGCCGCCAGCAGGGTCTTGTCGGCCAGCACATTGATGCGGCGCGACAGCCCCCCGGAAATTTTGGTCATGCGCGCGATCAGCGCCGGCGAAAACAGATCAGGGCCGCGATATCCGGCTACGCTCAGTCGTGATCTCAGGTAATCGGCGACTTCGGTTTCTGCCAGCGGCGACAGGTTCAGGCTCAGGGTAATGCGATCCTTCAACTGGCGGATGCGTTGGTCGGCCAGTTGCGCATCGAGCTCGGGCTGGCCGAACAGCACGATTTGCAGGAGCTTGTCGGTGGCTGTTTCCAGATTGGTCAGGAGCCGCAGGAATTCCAGATTGTCGAGCGCGATGCCTTGCGCTTCCTCGACAAACACCACCACGCGGCGTCCGCTCTCGTGGCGGGCCAGCAAGGCCGTGTTGAGCTGGGCCAGCCGTGCCTGCCGGCTGTTTTCCGGGAGGTCGACACCAAGGTCGGCCAGAATTGCCGCCAGCATGTCGTCGGGCGACAGGGTTGGATTGCCGAGATAAACGCTGTCGACGCTGGCAGGCAGATGGGCAACCAGCTTGCGGCACAGCATGGTTTTTCCACTGCCGACTTCGCCCACCACCTTGATGATGCCTTCGCCTTGGTCAATGGCGTAAAGCAATGCGGCGAGCATTTCCCCGCGCTGGCCGCCGGCATACCAGTACTCGGTATTCGGCGTAATGCGAAAGGGCGCTTCTCTTAAACCGAAATAGTCAAAATACACGTGGGCTTATTCTTCGGTGCCGTAGGTCTGCATCCGACTATAAAGCGTGGTGCGGTTGATGCCGAGCAGCTTGGCAGCCTGCGACAGATTGCCGTGGGTCATGTTGAGCGCAGCTTCCACGTAGGCTTTTTCCCACTGGCGCAAGGTGACGTCGAGATTGAAATTGGCCACGGTTTGCAGTTGCTTGCGCGCCATCTCGATCAGCAGCTTGCCGTCGCTGGCCAACGGGATTTCCTGCGGATAAGCCTGGTCGGTATCGAGTTCGTCTTCCAGTTGCTGGGCATTAACTGCCATGCCGGGGTATTTGGTCGTCAGGCGGATGGCAATGTTGCGCAACTCGCGCACGTTGCCGGGGAAGTGATAGTCCGCCCACATTTGCTGCGCGCGCGCATCGAGCGAGAAAGGCTGGCTTTTGGCTTCGTGGGCGTAAAAGCCGCGGAAATGGTTGAGCAGGGTGAGTTTGTCCTGGCCCATTTCACGCAGCGGCGGCACCGCGATGGAGAACACCGACAGCCGGTGATAGAGGTCGGCGCGGAAGCGGCCGGCCTTGATCTCGGCGCGCAGGTCGCGGTTGGTGGCGGTGACCACGCGCGCATTGGAGAAGCGCGGCTGGGTTTCGCCGACGCGCTGGTATTCGCCGTTTTCCAGCACCCGCAACAACTTGGCCTGCAGTTCCAGCGGCAGCTCGCCGATTTCATCGAGGAACAGGGTGCCGTTTTCGGCTTCCTCGAAATAGCCGGCGCGTGCACTGGTGGCGCCGGTGAATGCGCCCTTGGAGTAACCGAACAGGGTGGGCTCGACCAGCGTGGGCGAAATGGCCGCACAGTTGAGCGCCAGATAAGGTTTGGGCGCACGCGGAGAAAGTTGATGCAGGTTCGACGCGACCCGTTCTTTGCCGCTGCCCGATTCGCCTTCGATCAGCACCGGGAACGGTGCCGCAGCGTATTGCTTGATTTGCTGGCGCAGCTTGTCCATCGCCGGGCTTTCGCCGACGATGCCGGAGTCCTTGATGGGGGCCGGTGCTTTTTCAGCGCTGCGTTCGGCATCCTGCACCAGCAGCGCATTGAACAGCAGCGACTTTAGCCGCTCGGGCTCGCAGGGTTTGGCAACAAAGTCGATCGCCCCGAGCGCGCGCGCGTGACGTGCGTTGGCTTCGTCGCTCTGGCCGGAAAGGACCAGAATTTTGATGCTTGGGGAAATGCTCAGCAGGTCTGCGATCAGGGCAAAGCCCTCATCGGGCTTGTGCGGATGCGGCGGCAGACCCAGATCAACCAGAGCTAACTGGGGCGGCTCGTCCAGCTGCATAAGCAGACTTTTAACCTGGGCACGTGACTCGGCGGCCGAGATTTCGAAATCCTTGCTCAATACATAGGTGAGCGTATCGGAAATCAGCGGATCGTCATCAACGATCAACAAACTAGGCTTGTTGGTTTGGGCCACATGTCCTCCGGGTCGAGTGGTACCCCTTCGGGGCATAAAGGCGAAATCGCGCTTGCATCTGTGGATGCGTCATTATGTTCTACGCGTGTCGGATTTTCGACGATTGTGCCAGAGACGCAGATAAAGTTAAACCAGATTGGCGGACAGGATGGCGGTTTACGCTGCGGGGCAACGTGGGTGGCGT
>JADMKH010000068.1 GCA_018780025.1 Thiobacillus sp. | reverse complement strand
GAAATCGCGCAGCGCCTGAGCAAGGGCGGTTTCATCCTCGAACCCTTCGTCACGCTCAACGTGCTGCAATACCGCAGCCAGCAGATTTCGGTACTGGGGCGGGTCAACCGGCCGGGCAAATTCGCGCTGGAAAAAGTCAGCCGTATCTCCGATGCGCTGGCGCTGGCCGGCGGCATCGTTGCCGACGGCGCCGACACCCTCACCCTGATGCGGACGCGCGACGGCAAGCCCGAATACCGCGATATCGATGTGATCGCACTGTTCAAGCCAGGCGGCGAAGCCAGCAACGTTCTGGTGCAGGACGGCGACATTATCAATGTGGCGCGCCAGCCGATGTTCTACATCTACGGCGAAGTGCAGCGTCCCGGCGCGTTCCGTCTGGAACAGAACATGAGCGTGGTGCAGGCCCTGTCGATGGGCGGCGGCGTGACCGCACGCGGCACCCAGAAAGGCATCAGGATTCTGCGCCGCGACGCCAAAGGCGGCATGCAAGAGCTGGACACCCAACTGGCCGATCTGCTGAAAAAAGACGATGTGATCTACGTCAAGGAAAGCCTGTTTTAAGGGACGCCTGTCATGAACTTCACTCAATTCCTGCTGATTCTGAATGCGCGCAAGTGGATCATCCTCGGCGTGCTGCTGCTGACTGTTGCCGTTACCGCAACCGTGAGCCTGCTGCTGCCCAAGGAATACACGGCGACCACCACGCTGATCATCGATTCCAAGAGCAAGGATTCCTTGACCGGCCAGATAGTGCCGTCGCAAATGTTTCCCGGCTACATGGCCACGCAAATCGATATCATCAATAGCAGCCAGGTGGCGAATCGTGTGGTGCGTGGGCTGAAGCTGGCAGAGAACCCGGCCACCCGTGAACAATTCATGCAGGCGACTCAGGGGCAGGGTTCGATCGAGCAGTGGCTGGGCACCCTGTTGCTGCAAAAGCTGAGCGCCGAACCCTCGCGCGAATCCAGCATCATCTCCATCGGTTTTAGCGGTTCCGACCCGCGCTTTGCCGCGATCGTCGCCAATGCCTTCGCCAAGTCCTACATCGAAACCAACCTCGACCTGCGCGTGGCGCCGGCCAAGCTGACTGCCGCCTGGTTTGACGAGCAGATCGTCCAGTTGCGCGAGAATCTCGACCAAGCGCAGCAGAAGCTCACCGCCTATCAGCGCGAAAAAGGCCTGGTGGAATCCGAGGAGCGGCTCGACGTCGAAACCCGCCGCATGGCCGACCTGGCCGGACAGATGGTGGCCGCGCAATCGGCGTCGTTCGATGCCAACTCGCGCACGCGCGACAGCGGCAGCCTGCCCGAAGTCATCAACAACCCCGTGGTGCAAAGCCTTAAATCGCAAGTGGCGCAGGGAGAAGGCAAGCTGGCCGAGCTGGCCAAGCGCGTGGGTGCGAACCATCCCGACTTTATTCGCCTTCAGGCCGAGGTGAACACCTACAAGGTCAAGCTTGCCAATGAGCTCAATACCGCGTCGCGCAGTGTTGGCGCTACGGCCGGAGCGGCGCGTCAGCGTTACAACCAGACGACAGGCGCATTTACTGGGCAAAAAGCCAAAGTGCTGGAACTGAAGCAAGCGCGCGAAGAAGCCACTCTGCTTGCTCGGGATGTGGAAAACGCCTAGCGCATCTACGATTCCGCCCTGCAGCGCTATGGCCAAAGCCGCATGGAAGCGCAATCCACGCAAACCGATATCGCCGTGCTGAACCCCGCCGTTGCGCCCACCCAGGCGTCCAAACCGCGCGTTCGCTTCAATATATTGCTGGCGGTGTTTTTTGGCACCCTGCTGGGCGTAGGCCTGGGATTTTTGATTGAATTGCTGGACCGGCGGGTGCGTTCCGGCCAGGACATCGTCGCCGGGCTCGAGATTCCGGTGCTGGCCGAGGTATTGAAAAATGGCAGCCTGCTTGAAACCCTGCGCCGCCTGTTCCGTCGCAACCGCACCTCGATGGCCTGACGCTTCCGTTCCCTGACCTCATACCGAATAAGCCGAGACTCACATGAAATCATTCACCCATGCCAGCGAACAGGACAGCATCGTCGAAGCTGTGGTCGGCATCAATGCCGACGCCAATATCGGCAAGCTGCTGCAGGATGCCGGCAAGCTCAAGCCGCAGGACATGGAACGCGTGCTCCAGTTGCAACAGGAACAGAGTCTGCGTTTTGGCGAGGCGGCGAAAAAACTCGGCCTGGTGACCGAAGCCGACATCCGGCAGGCGCTGTCGCACCAGTTTGCATATCCCTATATCCCTGCCGCCGAGGCGGGCCTCAGCCCCGAGCTCACCGCCGCCACCGCGCCCTATAGCAAGGAGGCCGAAGCGCTACGTTCGGTGCGCTCCGAACTGCTGCTGCGCTGGTTCTACGAGGGCCGCAAAACGCTGGCAATCGGCAGCGCACGCGCCGACGAAGGCGCGAGCTACCTGGCCGCCAACCTGGCCGTACTGTTTGCGCAGATGGGGCGCAAGGTGTTGCTGATCGACGCCAACATGCGGCAGCCGCGCCAGCATGAAATTTTCAACCTGGGTAATGGCATGGGGCTGTCCGACATCCTGGCCGAACGTGTGCCCTCGGTACAGGTGCATACGGTCAAGCCGTTCAAGACGCTGGCCGTGCTGCCTGCCGGCTCGCCGCCGCCCAACCCGGCAGAGTTGCTGGCGCGCCCGGAATTCGCTGCGCTGTTGTCCGGGCTGGAAACCAGCTACGACATCATTTTGCTGGATGCTGCGCCGTCTCAACTCAGCTCGGATTTCCAGCTGGTCGCGGCGCGCGTTGGCGGCATGCTGATCGCCACCCGCCGCAACGTCAGCCGTCTGTCTGCGCTGGCCGAGCTAAAAGAAAAAATCTCCCTCACCGGCGCGCAGGTTGTTGGTGCCGTCGTCCTGGATTGACGCCATGAGCACACTTGCCCCGCGCGCCTCAGTGTTCGACGCACTGGCTTCCCTCAAAACCTGGTGGCCAATCGTGCTCGGCCTGCTGGTGCTGTATGGCCCTACTTACTGGATGCTGGCGCACGGCTTGTGGAATACCGACGATTACGCCCACGGCCCCATCATTCTGGTGGTCACCCTGTTTCTGATCTGGCAGCAGCGGGCCGTGTTCATGGCTGGCGACGGTGTCCCGCCCACGCGCGTCGAGGCGGCAACCGGTTGGGTTTTTCTGATTTTCGGCTTGCTGACGTATGCCGTGGGACGTTCGCAGAACATTCTGCTGATGGAAGTCGGCTCGCAGATTCCGGTCATTCTCGGCGCGCTACTCGTTACCTTGGGCATGCGCGCTGCGCGCGCCTTGTGGTTTGCGCTGTTCTTCCTGCTGTTCATGATCCCGCTGCCGGGCTTCGTAGTCGACGCCGCCACCGGCCCGCTCAAGCAATACATTTCCGTCATCGCCGAACAGATACTGTATGTCGCCGGTTATCCCATCGCGCGCAGCGGCGTCA